>DAISKN010000624.1:0-4348 GCA_036820975.1 Acidobacteriota bacterium
CTCCCGCACCAGGTGATCGGACTCCAGGACGATGCTACCGTCCGACTCCTGCCACTTACCTCGGTCCGCGACCCAGACGCCCAGATGCTCGCGGAGAATCCGCTCGTACCGACCGTCCGCAGCCAGCCGCAAGTACTGAGCCCCCGTGTAGGCGTCTTCCTTGAAATAGCGATCGCTTGCCTGTCCGAGAGCCGCGATGAAGAGCACCAGCAGAACCACGCCTCCTTGGACACCGCGCCCGAAGGAGAAGTTCCAAACAGTTCCAAACAGCAGTTCGGATGATTGTTGGTTACGGGGTCAACCGGTACAGCATCCTCGGAAACGGAATCGCTTCCCGGAGATGCTCGAGCTTCGCGATCCAGGAAACGAGCCTCTCGATCCCCATCCCGAACCCCGAGTGGGGCACGCTTCCGAACCTCCGGAGGTCGAGATACCACTGGAAGTCCTTCTCCGGGAGGCCGTGCTCGTGAAGCCTCTGCTTCAATAGGGCGAGGTCGTGGATGCGCTGGCCGCCGCCGACGATCTCGCCGTAGCCCTCGGGCGCGAGGATGTCGACCCCGAGCACCCGGTCGGGCCTGTCGGGATGGGGCTGCATGTAGAAGGCCTTCACCTGGGTCGGGTAGTAGGTGACGGCCAGGGGACGGTCCAGCTCCTCCGTCAACACCGTCTCGTCCTGGGCGCCGAGGTCGTTCTCGAGCTCGAAGCCCGTTCCCTTGTCCTTCAGCTTCACCGCCGCCTCGTCGTAGGTCATGCGGTGGAATGGCTTCTTCACCGACTCGAGCTTCGAGACGTCCCGCTCGAGAACTTCGAGCTCCGTGCGCCTCCGGGTCAGGACCGACTCGATGATGGCGCAGATCAGATCTTCCGCGAGCGAGAGGGTGTCCTCGAGGTCCGCGTAGGCCACCTCGGGCTCGATCATCCAGAACTCGATGAGGTGCCGCCGGGTCTTCGACTTCTCCGCGCGGAACGTCGGGCCGAAGCAGTACGTCTTCCCCACCGCCATCGCGATGGCCTCGTTGTAGAGCTGCCCGCTCTGAGAGAGGTAGGCCGTCTGGTCGAAGTACTTCGTCTCGAAGAGCGTCGTCGTCCCCTCGCAGGCGTTGGGGGTGAAGATGGGCGTATCCGAGCACAGGAACCCGCGG
The DNA here is from genome assembly GCA_036820975.1 of Acidobacteriota bacterium. GTDB lineage: Bacteria > Acidobacteriota > Vicinamibacteria > Marinacidobacterales > SMYC01 > DAISKN01. The sequence continues at coordinate 1,143 of DAISKN010000624.1, forward strand.
TCGTCGAGGAAGCGACGGGCCGCCATGATGACCTCGTTCCTTATGCGCAGGATCGCGTGCTGCCGCTTGGAGCGGAGCCACAAATGACGATGGTCGAGAAGAAAGCTCGTCCCATGCTCCTTGGGCGTGATGGGGAACTCCTCCGCGATCTGGTAGACCTCGAGCCCGCTCACCGTGAGCTCGAAGCCCCCCGGCGCCCGGGGATCCTTGCGGACCGTGCCGGTCAGCGCCAGCGAGCTTTCCTGTGTGAGGGAGTTCGCTTTCTCCCAGTCCGCTTCCGAGACATCGGCCTTCGAGATCACCGCCTGCATGAACCCGGTGCCGTCGCGAAAGATCAGGAACTGGAGCTTCCCGCCCGAGCGGCGATTGTGGAGCCAGCCCTTCATGGTGACGGTCTCACCCTCGTGACTGGACAGCTGATCGATATAGACCTGCGGTTGAGTTGGCATAGTGTTTTACCGAAGCTGGGGCAGATGCCGGGATAGCTTCGACCTGAGCCTATCCCACCTCGGGTTCCCCTCCAAGTTCGCGCGCACCAGATCGAGCGTGTGCGGAATGTAGCGGCGGTAGACGTCGTTTCCCCTGGCGGCGATCTGATAACCGAAGGTTCCCAGGGCCTTCAGGTTCCGCTGGAGCGCCGCGAGGTCATACTCGGCGGCGACGTCTGCCCCCGTCTCCCGGGAGAAGAGAGCCTTCAACTCCCGAACGAGCGCCGCATCGTGCGTCACGTAGGAGTCGTTGAGAAGCGACGCCAGGTCGTAGCACCTCGGCCCCATCCGGGCATCCTGGTGATCGATGACCGCGATCTCGTCCCCGCACAGGATGAGGTTGCGCGCGTGGTAATCGCGGTGACAGAGGGCGTAGGGCTGTGAAGCGAGCTCCGACGCCACGGCCCGCAGCTCGGAGTCGAGATCGCGAGCCTCTCCCGCCGGGAGGGTCCGCCCCGAGAAGCCTTCGAGAAAGTGCTCGCGGAAGAACTCGAGCTCGTCGCCGAACTTCTTGTCGTCGAACGCGATTCCAAACGGTCCAAAGCGACGACCCTCCCGCGAGAGCTCCGCTCCCCGGCGCTGGAGGCGAACGAGCATCGAGACCGACTCCCGATAGAGCGCGTTCTTGCGGACCTCGGTGCAGCCTCGCTCCACCGCGTCCTGGAGGAGCAGGTCTCCCAGATCCTCGAGGAGGAGGATGCCGAGATCCCCCGCGACTTCGTGAATCCTCGGGACCCGAAGGGGAATCGCCTCGAAGAGCTTCGAAACGTCGAGAAAGGCGAGCTTCTTTGGATCGAAGGGGCCGGGCAGGAGGGCGAGGATCCGCGACTCCGCGCCGTCCGCCCCGACTCGAAAATAGAGTCGGTTCGACGCGTCCCCGGCGAGCTTCGTCAGCAGGGCCGACGAGAGATCGGGGCTCCGCGTTCTCGCGAGGAACTCCCTGACTCGAGCGTCGATCAAAGAGTCGCCGTTCTCCCGGTCTTCAGCTCGGCAACCACCAGGTCATCCTGGATCTCCCGTCTCCTCAATCCGGTACGATCCCACCCGAGCTTGAGGATCACCTTGTCCTTGAGCTCGGCCTCGGACGGCACCACCACCCCGTCGGTGACGACGCAGTTGCCGATCGACGCTCCCGAAAGGATGGAAACGCCGTCCCAGCAGACGACGTTCTCGAGCTTCACCCCGTGAGCCACGTGGCAGCGGGCTCCCAGAATCACCGTGCCGCGGAAACGCACTCCTTCCTCGACCCGCGTGTCGTTCCCGACGAGCACGCGCGCCGAAGCGCCTTCCACGACCGCGTGCGGCCGCCTCCTTACCGCCCACTCCTCCTCGAAGATTCGGTCCCGGACCATGGTGAGCGAGGCCTCCCAGTATCGGCGCGGGGTGTCGATGGTGATCCACCGCCCGTCGGAAACCGAGCCGAAGGCGCGCTTTTCTTCGATGAGCCGGGGGAGCAGCTCCTCCTCGAGCCCGCGCGGCTCGCCCGAAAGGAGCTCGAACACGGACGAGTCGAGGAGCCAGACCCCGGCGAACATCAGATCGGAGCTCTTCTCCCCGGCATCGCGGACGCGCTCGATGCCGAGTATCTCCCCCCCCTTCCCGATGCGGATCCCGGAATAAGCGCCCCCCGCGGGCCTCGGCCGCAGCAGCAGAGTCGCCTTGGCCTTCGAGCGGGCGTGGACCTCGGCCATCTTCGGGAGATCGAAGTCGGAAATGGTGTCGCCGTTGACGAGGAGAAACGTTCCCTGCCCCAGGAGCGGCGCCGCTTTCTTCAAACCCCCGGCGGTTCCGAGAATCTCGGCCTCGAGCGATCGATGGATGGTGAGCGTCTCGGACGCGCGCTCGAGAACGGGCTCGAGCGTCTCCGGCCGGTGGTGCAGGTTCACCACCACGTCGCGGATCCCCTGGCGCGCGATGCTTCGAAGGGTGTACTCGATCATCGGACGGCCGAGAAGAGGAAGCGCGGGCTTGGCGTAGTAGGTGGTGAGCGGCCTCAGGCGCTTGCCGAGACCCGCGGCCAGTACCATGGCGCGAACGGGCAGCTTCGAGCTCGGGCTCATAGTTTCATGGGGCTCATGGGCCTCAAGGGGAAGCCGCGGTCTCTCGGGCGAATACCATGAACTCGGGCGCGTCGGGGTTCTCGGCCCGGTGCAGCTGGTAGAGACGCGGATAGGAGAGGATCATCGCCTCTTTCATGTCGAGGGACAGCCGCGTCGCCGTCTCGGCGATCTCTTCGGGGGAGCCTTCGATCTCGAGAAACGCTCCGATGGGCGTCTCGTCGCAGCTCACTTCGGCCTCTCCCAGGCGAAAAGTCGCCCGATACTTCTCGTAGCGAAAGCGGACCTCGAGCCCGAGGGACTCGAGAATCGCCTCCATCGCCCGCCCGTCGCCGAGGAACGTCTCCGATTCCCGCCTCTGCTTGATCTTGCCGCTTCCGTGGTGCGGGCCCTTGTAGGTGAGCCACGCCTGATCCCCCACGAAGCGGAGCCGCAGCGCCGAGTCGCGCTTTCCGATGCGCGAGTCGGCGTAGTCGAAGAGCTGGTTCGACTCGAAGTGCCTCGGGTGGGTACTGCTTCCCCCCGCGGCCTCGATGCGGCGGATGCCGTCGTCCCAGGTGGAAAGGCGAAACTTAACTTCCTGCTCGAGCTGGATGGTCAATTATTAGTGCTCGCCTCGCTCTTCGCTCGGCTCGCTCCCCGCGCTCCTCGCGCGGGGAGG
>DAISKN010000625.1:0-4341 GCA_036820975.1 Acidobacteriota bacterium
GGATCGAGAAACGACCAGCCGCGATCTCGTCCAGCGCGGACGAAGTCGACCACGCGGCTCGGAATCGTCGGGTCGAGCTCGGTTCTCTGAGGAACGTAGCTCACCACGGTTTCGGGCGCGCGCTCCACGTCGCCCCCCACTTTCGCCAGCAGTCCCAGGAGCGTTCGAACGAGAGTGGTCTTTCCACTTCCGTTGTTACCAAGCAGCGCCCAGAACTCCCCCGTCCGGATCTCGAAGTCGAGCGGCGGAAGGATGCCGCGGCCGCCGTAACCGACGACGAGGCCGCGGCAGGAGATGAGCGGAGGCCGGCTCTCGGGCTTCGTCACTCGGTCTCGCTCAGGGCCGCGACCAGCAGCCCGACGTTGTGCTCGAAGAGGTCGAAATAGTCCTCCACATCGGGAGCGCCCCCGACCGAGGTCGCAAGGGTGATCATCCGAGCGCCGGTCTTTTCGGCGACGAAGCGCGACGGTTTGGCGTCGTAGTAGACGGTGTGGACGATGGCGTGGATACGCCCCGTCCGGACGAGCTCGATGGCGCGCACCAGATCCCGGGGAGACGGGGGGATTCCCGGCTTGGGCTCGATGAAGCCCGCGACCCGGATGCCGAACCGGCGGGTGAAGTAGGGCCAACTGTTGTGGTAAGCGAGCACCGCCCGGCCCTCGTAGGGCTTCAGCCGGGAGAGCCAGCTCGAAAGGGCGGCGTCGATGCGCTCGGCGAAGCGGGCGCGGCCCGCCTCGAACTCCGCGGCCCACTCGGGGCGAAGCTTCGAGAGGACGCCGGCGACGTGCGCCGCGATGCGCTTTCCGTTGACGGGGTCGAGCCAGTAGTGGGGGTTCCCGAGGATGTGGATGTCTCCCTCGGCTCGCGAGATCGGCCCCGTGGGGCGCTCCAGGATCTCGACCACCTCCGAAGCGTCGATGTGCCCTTCCCCCCCTCTCTGGATCCGGGAGTTGCGGGACTGGTTGAGGAGCGTCGGCGCCCAGCCGATCTCGAGATCCAGCCCGACCTGGATGAAGGCATCGGCACGGTTGAGCTTCACCACGAAACTGGGCTTGGGATCCACGTAATGAGGATCCTGCACTCCGACGGCGATGCTCTCGACCTCGACGCGGTCGCCGCCGACCTGGCGCGCGATATCGGCGAGATCGGGGATGGTGGCGACGACGCGCAGTCGATCCTGAGACTCAGCCTCCGCCGTCAGGAGGGCGGCGGTGAGGAACAGGAGGGGGCGCGCGGCTCTCGATAACATCGCTGTCAGAACTTGTGGGCGCCGTGGGACCCAATCACGTAGAACCACTGAAAGAAAAACTGGTGGGAGAGGGGCTGGCTCGTCCGGTCGCTGACCTTGTATTGCAGGCGAAACCTCTGGAACTCCGTGGCGAAGAGCTCGACCAGCGCCGAGCCCGAGCGGGTGCTCAGGCCGGGAACGTCGGGCGACTGACTATAGTCGAATCGACCACCCACGTACCAGCGGCGGCCGAGCTGGTAGCGGGCGAAGGAGTAAAGACCGAAACTATCGTGAGCCCCCGCTTCTACTGCCCGGGTGCCGCCCATGAGCTCGGTCTGCCACAGGAACGACCTGTACTTCCCCCGCGCCAGAGGCTTCCAGACATAGGTGAGATCCACCCCGCCCAGTTGGGTGCGTCCCTCGCCGTCCTCGCCGATTGGGCTCACGCCGTTAGCATAGCTTGCGCCGACGTTCAGGCTGTGCTCCGGAGTCAGGTCGAAAAACGAGCTGTAGTGGATATTGTAGAGGAGATCGCTGGCCGAGCCCCCTCCGAAGGCCACGTCGTTCGTTCCGGCGAGCACGTCGAGCTCGAGCTCCATGAACCGATCCCAGGGGTTCGGCAGGAGGCGTGAAACCGTGACGCCGGCCTCGGCGAGGCCTTCCTCGCCGAAATACCCGACGAGGACATCGGGACGTTCGACGGTGAACGACTCGGGACGATGGTCGACGTTGGCCCTTCCGAAGGGGACCCGGACCTTGCCGAGCCGCACCAGGAAATCCGACGGCAACGTAAGAAGGGTGAGATAGCCTTCCTCCATCTCGACGTCTTCGAGACTGGGAATGGTGACGAAAAAGTCCGCCCTGGCGAAGGGATCGAGCTGGGCCTGAAACCCAATCTCGACCTCCCTCAAGTCGAGGCTCTCGCCCTCGAAGTCGGGAACGTTCTCGTTGGCCGCCCCCAGGAAGTCTCCGATCACGCTGATCTGGGGATTGAGGCTCGACAGACCGCCGGTGCCGGCGACGGGAGCCGGGGGCGTCTGGGGCGGCTCCGTCTGGCCGAGCGCGGCTTCCGCTTCTTTCAAGAGCGGGTCTTCCTCGAGGGACTCGCCGTGCCCTTCCAGAGCCTGGATCCGCTCCTCGATGGCGGCGAAGCGCGACTCGTACTCTTCTCGGAGCCGCCGTAGCTCTTCCCGCAGAGCGGCGAGATCCTCCTGCGATTCCGATGAAGCAGGAGGCTGCGCTCCGGCTGGCCACGAGCAGAGAAACCCAAGCAGGAGCACGGACCACGTTCGTCGCATTGCCTCACCTCGCGCTTCGAGGCGGAGTATAGCTCCTCGGCTCCGGCGACAACCGGGCTCGCTTTACATTCCTTCACACTTCTTACGCGGACTTGATAGCACGCGAGAGCTCCACGAGGTACGCTGGGGAACAAGGAGGAGACCTCGGACAGCATGATGCAAGGGGTGGTCGAAACGAAGGCGCCTGAGGCCGAGGCGGTGGCGAGGGAGTCCGCGCCGTCCGGAGGGGAGGTCGCCGCGGTCCTCGAGCGTGAGTCGCCCTCGCGTCGACGAAAGAGCCTCTGGTGGTGGATCGCCGGCGGCGCGGCCCTGCTCGCGGCGGGAATCGTTCTCCTTTCGAACCTTCGGGGAAACGGCGAGGAAACGCGGTATCGGACCGCGCTCGTGGAGCGGGGCCCGCTCACCGTTCTCGTTACCGCGACCGGGAGCCTCGAGCCTACCGACCAGGTCGACGTCGGAAGCGAGCTCTCGGGCATCATCGCCAGCGTGTACGTGGACAACAACGATCCGGTCCGCGCGGGAGAGATTCTCGCCCGGCTCGATACCTCGAAGCTCGGGGCCCAGGCCCGGCAGGCGCGCGCCTCCGTGGAGGCGGCACAGGCGCGGGCCCGTGAAGTCGAGGCCACCCTCGCCGAGTCGCGCCTGGCTTTTGGCCGGACCAAGGAGCTCTTCGAAGCGGAGCTCGTGTCGCGCAGCAGCCTGGACATCGCCGAAGCGGCCTTCGGCCGCGCCGAGGCGAGCCTCGCGAGCGCCCGTGCCCAGGCGGCGCAGTCGGAAGCCACGCTGAGCGCCATCGAGACCGACCTCACCAAGGCGGCGATCGCCTCTCCCGTCGACGGCGTCGTGCTGTCCAGAAACGTCGAGCCGGGACAGACGGTGGCCGCGTCGTTTCAAGCGCCCGTTCTCTTCCGGATCGCTCAGGACCTGCGGCGGATGGAGCTCCACGTCGACGTGGACGAGGCCGACGTGAGCCGCGTGCGGACGGGACAAGGGGCGACCTTCACCGTGGACGCGTATCCCGATCGGAGCTTCCCCGCCACCATCCTCGAAGTGAGCTTCGCCTCGAAGACCGTCGAGGGTGTGGTGACCTATGAAGCGGTGCTCGACGTGGACAACGGGGACCTCCTCCTGCGTCCGGGAATGACGGCGACCGCGGACATCATCGTCGAAAGAGTCGACGACGCCCTTCTCATACCCAACGCCGCGCTTCGCTTCACTCCACCGAGCTCCGCGGAGGAAGAGTCCGGCCGGGGCGGGCTCGTCTCCATGCTCCTTCCGAGGCCGCCAGCTCGGCGACGACCGAGCGGACCCGAGACGGGAGATAAATCCTCTCAACGGGTGTGGACGCTCAGAGAGGGCGTTCCCGTTTCCGTTCCCGTCACGACGGGGTCCTCCGATGGCACGCGCACCGTGGTGACCTCGGGCGATCTCGAAGCGGGGCTCCCCGTGATCGTGGACCTCGAATCGACGAGCGCCGGCTCATGAGCCATCTCATCGAGCTCGTTGGCGTGACGAAAGTCTACGGCCACGGAAATGCGGCGGTCCAGGCGCTTCGGGGTGTGGACCTCCGGATCGACTCCGGCGACTTCGTCGCCGTCATGGGTCCGAGCGGCTCGGGGAAGTCGACCTGCATGAACATCCTCGGATGCCTCGACACTCCGACTTCGGGCCTCCATCTCTTCCAGGGGGTCGACGTCGGGAATCTGTCCAGGGATCAGCGGGCCCTCTTGAGGCGCCACTACCTGGGATTCGTGTTCCAGGGCTTCAACCTCCTCGGCCGGACCACGGCGCTCGAGAACGTGGAGCTTCCACTCG
>DAISKN010000626.1:0-4341 GCA_036820975.1 Acidobacteriota bacterium
CGTGGGGGCGGGCCCCTTGCTCCGATTTCGAGGTGGCCATGCTCATGCTGCGGCTGTTTTGGGGGTCATTGTCCATGATCTCGGGTGAATCTACAAGGAAGGAAATCGAACGAGCCCGTATCGGCCTCGGCGCTACAATTGAGCGTCATGGCGAGAAGATCGCGCTCGGTGCTCCTGATCGAGCTCACGCGGGAGGTGGAGGAAGGCGCCTCCGGACATCCTCTGTTCCGCGGCGAGACGCTCGCCCTTCACGAGATCATCGAAGCCCTCCGGCGCGCATCCCGCGACAGGGCGATCTCCGGCCTTCTGGTTCGGATCGACGGACCCGAGATCGGATGGGCCAAAGCGGAGAGCCTTCACCAGGCCATCCGTCGCTTCCGCGAGTCGGGGAAGCCCAGCCTCTGCATCCTCTCCCGCGGCGGGAACTCCGCTTACTTCGTCGCCGCTGCCGCGGGACAGGTGGCGCTCGATCCCGGGTCCTCATTGGACCTCCACGCTCTCGCGAGCGAAAGCTTCTATTTGAAGGACCTCCTGGGAGAGATCGGCGTGGAGCCCGAGCTCGACTCGATCGGGGAGTTCAAGAGCTCGGGAGAGATGTTCGACCGGCGGGAGTCCTCCGAGGCCAGCCGTCTTCAAACGGACGAGATCCTTCTCGACCTCCAGCAGAACTGGATCTCGCGACTCGCGGAGGCGCGCTCCCTTTCCGCGGACGCCTTGGCCGGGAGCCTCGCTCGAGGTCCGCTCCTTCCCGAAGAGGCCCTCGAGGGCAAGCTCGTCGATCTCCTGGCGGCGGACGAGGACGCGGAGGAGATCCTGGAGGACAAGCTGGGCGGCCACGTTCGATTCCTGTCGCACCGCCGCTATTTGAAGAAACGATCGCTCCGGAGGCGCCTCTGGGGATGGAGGCGTCCGCGAATTGCGGTGGTGCACGTCGTCGGAGTCATAACCGGAGGGGAGGGGCGCCGATTGGGCGCGCGCGCCGTCGGCGCTCGAGCGCTGGCGGAGCTGCTCGGAGCCCTTCGCAAGAGCTCGCGAGTCAAGGCGATCGTGCTCCGCGTCGACAGCCCGGGCGGCGGAGCGGTCGCCTCCGATCGGATTCGCCGCGTGGTGCAGGCGACGGCGGGCGAGAAGCCCGTCGTGGTCTCGATGGGCGACGTCGCGGCTTCAGGCGGGTACTACATCGCCACCGCCGCGAGCGCGGTCGTCGCCGAGGGCTCGACGCTGACGGGCTCCATCGGAGTCATCGGTGGAAAGTTCGTGCTGAAGCGCCTCCTCGACCGCCTCGGGGTCCACCGCGAGTCCCGCTCCGTCGGGTCGAACGCGCAGTTCTTCTCGCCGTTCCACTCGTTCACGGCGGAAGAACGGGCCCGGCACCGGGATCTCCTGCGGCACTTCTACGAAAAGAAGTTCCTGCCCGCGGTCGCGGAGGGGCGCGGCCTCGACAGGGAACAGGCCGACGCGGTCGCGCGGGGACGGGTGTGGACCGGAAGGCAAGCCCATGCGCGAGGGCTCGTCGACTCTATCGGCGGAATGGAGGAGGCTATCGCGCGCGCCTGCGAGAAAGCGGGCATCCCGCGGGAACGGGCACGCGTGATCGTGTACTCCACGCGGCGGAGGCTCGCCGATTGGCTGTTCTCCGGCGTCACGCTCGGCTGGGCATCCCCCCTGCCGGGAGTTCTCGGAGAAGCTCTTGCGATTGCCGAGGAGCTCGCCCGCGAAGAGCTCCTCCTCCTCGCCCCGAGGTTGTTCCGGATCCGGTAAGCGCCCTTCTCGGCTCTAATTCGACCGGCCGCGAGCGCTGCCTCTGGGACCGGCGCTTCGGGTCGAAGACCCCCGTGCCGCGCCGCCTTGACCGCGTCCGCCGGAGCGGGGCGCTGCCGTGGACGGGCTTCGTTGGCTACGTTGGCTTCGATCTCCGACGGACCGCCCGCTGCGGCTCATCTCGCCGGACGGCGCCTCGACGGTGGGCATCGGCCTCCCACGCCTCGGCTCCGCGCGTTCGGCGCCGCTTCGCAACTCCGATCTCGCTTCCGGCAACCGGGTCTCGGGGGCGCGCGTGCGGAGGCTCCGCGACTCGCTGGAGTCACCCCGGAGGCTCTCGAAGCGCGCGCGTCTTTCGGAGAAAGCGGACTGGGCTCTCCGCGGCTCAGCCGGCTCGGCTGGCCGGGGCGCTTCGGGCGCTCCCGTCCCGCGAGAGCCTTCGGTGAAACCGCGGCTCCCACGCGCCGTCGAGCGCGACACCGCGCCGCGAGGCGGCTCGGAGCGGTCGCGCGCGGTCGTCTCCCGTCTCTCTGTCGAGCTTTGAATCTCGCGTGCCCGGCGAACCGTCTGCGAAAGCGCCGATTCGCCGCGCGGGGACGCTTGCCTTCGCGTGTCTTCCACGATGCGCCTTGCGGAAACACCGGCTCTTTCGCGAAACCCTTCTAGGGCCGCTTCGTTCACGCGGGCTCGTGCGGTGGAAGGGTTCCCCCCGCCGAGGTGGGTCTCGCGAAGGCGTGCGGTCCGAGGATTGAGCCCGCGATCGAGCGAAGAAACCTCGTCGACGAAACGGGCGCTTCCGACGCTCGCGCGAACGGCGTCGGGCTCGAGCCTTCGATATCCCCCCCGGGTCACGACTCCCGATCGAAAGTCGTCCCGGCTGCAGACATTCCAGCCGCCGCGGTGCTGGTTGTACCCGCCGTACCCGCCGTGCCCGTAGTAACCGCCTCCATAGCCTCCGAAGTAGTTGCTGAACGCGAACACCGGCCGGTTGTGGTATCCGAGCGGGCTCCAGCCCACCCACGTGGGACCGATGGCGAAGGACACCCACGCGGGTCCCCAGGTCGCCCCGGGAATCCAGTACCACCCGCGGTGCCCGAAGCCCCATCGTCCGTAGTGATAAGGAGCCCAGCCCCAGGGCTCGCTGGAGATCCACGTATGGCCGTAGTGGGTGTAGCCCCAGCGACCGTAGGTGTAGGGCGACCATCCGACTTCCACCTGGGGATACCAGACGTAGCCGTAATCCGGCTCGGGATACCAATCTCCGTGGTCCTCGAGCTCGTACGCGTAGCTCCGAACCTGGTGGGGGAGGCTGCGCACCACGATGTCCTCGGTCCGCGAATGCCGGGCCTCGCGGCTCTCGCTCCAGCGATCGAAGTCGTCGAGGCGCGCGGTATTGAACTTCACCGGAATCGAGGGAGGCTCGGAAGGCGTCGCGAAGCTCGTTTCTCCGCTCTGAACCAGAACCGTCCCGAGAGAGTTCGCGAGCTCCGCCGACCCGCGCTCGACCGAGATGGTGACCGCGTCGCTTCCATCGATGTCGATTCGATAGGAGCCCGGGAGCGTGGGGCGAATGCTCCCCGCCGGCGAGTCGAGGCGAAGCGCCCCCGGGGTTTCCGGGACCTTTAGAATCGCGCTACCGCTCCAGAGCCTGAGAATCGTCTCCGGGTCGGTGGCCACGAAGTCCAGCTTCGCGCCCTCGGAGAGGTGAACCACCAGTCCCGACCCGAATCGAATCTCGGCTCGAGAGCCGGATCGGGTCCAGAGCCGATCGCCGGGAAGCAGGGGCACGTTCAGAGAGCCTGACTCGGGCTCCGACTCCGCGGCTCGCTGCAGGCTGACGTCGCCCTCGACGTGGCTCAGGTACGCATACTGATACGAATTATCCTGAGCATGGAGAGTCGTCGCGAGGAGGAAACTCGATAGCGCCAGACCACGTTGCATTTGTCCCCCCAACCAGCGGCGGCTAAGGGTATAGTACTCCCGTTTCCCACCCCTGGCAAACCGAATCTTCTCAAGAGCTTTCGCAAAACTTGACTTATCAACGCTCACATCATATCCTTGGGGCTGACTAAAGCTCCATCAGGACGTTCGAGTCAGGGGACGCGGAGGACCGAAGCGCAATGAGCAAGATCATCGGGATCGACCTGGGCACGACCAATTCCGTGGTCGCCGTCATGGAAGGCGGGAGCCCCACGGTAATCACCAATCCGGAGGGCGGCCGCACCACACCTTCGGTGGTCGCCTTCGCCAAGGGGAACGAAAGGCTCGTGGGCCAGGTGGCGAAGCGTCAGGCGATCACCAACCCCGAGAACACCGTCTTCTCCATCAAGCGTTTCATGGGGCGCCGTTTCGACGAAGTGAACGAGGAAATGAAGATGGTGCCCTATCGGGTGGTGCGCGCGGAGAACGGCGACGCCCGCGTCGACATCAAGGGCAAGAAATCCTCCCCCCCGGAAATCTCGGCGATGATCCTCCAGAAGCTGAAGCAGGCGGCGGAGGACTACCTGGGAATGAAAGTGGAGAAAGCGGTCATCACCGTTCCCGCCTATTTCAACGACAGCCAGCGGCAGGCGACGAAGG
>DAISKN010000627.1:0-4334 GCA_036820975.1 Acidobacteriota bacterium
GCGAGAGCAGCGTTCGGATCGTCGGCTTCGACAACATCTCGGCGATCCAGGAAGCGGTCGAGAGCGGCGCGGTGCTGGCGACCGCCGATCAGCACGCGGACCAGCTCGCGGTCTTCGGCATCGAGTACGCCCTTCAGATCCTTCGCGAGGGAGTCGATCCCTCGGACCGCGAGACCCCCGTGGACGTGGTCGTGGGGGATAGCGGGCGTTAGAAGCGGATCGCCCTCGAGGCAGGGAGGATGTGTAAGAAGCGGGAGATTCGAGGGATGAGTGGATGGAACCGGTCTATCGCCCTATCTCGAAAATCCCCCCATCCCCCTTCTTACGCCAGGATCCCGCCGTCTCTCGGGTGGCGTTAGCCGCGTGCTCCTTCTGCGCGGGATCCGGAAATCCTTCGCGGCGCCCGTCCTCGACGAAGTCGATCTGGATCTGAGGCCGGGCGAAGTCCACGCGCTTCTCGGGGCGAACGGCGCGGGAAAGTCGACCCTGGCGCGGATCGTCGCCGGCATCGTACCCGCCGACGGCGGCGCCATGGAGCTCGATGGCGTCGCCTACGCGCCCCGGACGAAGGCCGAGGCCGAGCGCCTCGGGGTGCAGATGGTCCCGCAGGAGCTGAACCTCATCTCGAACCTCTCGGTCGGCGAGAACCTTTTCCTGTCTTCGCTGCCGCGGCGGAAGGGCTTCATCGATCGGGCGGAGCTGGCGTCGCGGGCTCGCGCGGCGCTCGCCCGGGTCGGGCTCTCGAGCCTCGACCCCGCTCGTTCGGTGGAAGGTCTCGGCATCGGCATCCAGCAGCAGCTGGAGATCGCGAAGGCGCTCGCCCGGAGCGCCCGCGTCGTCCTCTTCGACGAGCCCACGGCGGCTCTCACCGATCGAGAGGTCGAGACGCTCTTCGAGAACATCCGGCGTTTGGCCGCCTCAGGAGTCCTGATCCTCTACGTCAGTCATCGCCTTCCGGAGATGCGTCGGATCGCGGACCGTGCCACCATCCTGCGCGACGGTAAGGTCGTCGTCTCCGACCTCTTCTCCCGCCTGAGCGCCGAGGCGATCGTGCGGGCGATGGTGGGAGGGGAAGTGGAGCGGGAATCGAAGCACCGGAAGCGCGCGCCGGGAGCGACGGCGCTGCGCGTCGAGGGCTTGACCCTGGGCCGCCGGGTCGCGAACGTGTCCTTCGAGGTCCGGCGGGGGGAGATCTTCGGCCTCTCGGGGCTCATCGGCTCCGGCCGCACGAGCCTCCTCCGGGCGATCTTCGGCGCCGATCCGGCGGATGCGGGCGGAGTCGCCCTGGGAGAGAAGGGAAGTCGAAAGCGGTTCCGGGCTCCGAGCGAAGCCGCGCGCGCGGGGCTCGCGATGATCCCCGAGGACCGCAAGCGTCACGGGCTGCTTCTCCCGAGATCGATTCTTCTGAACACCGTCCTCGGGATACTCCGCCGAGTCCGGCGAACGGCATGGCGGCCGACGGGGGTTCGGGCCCTCGACCGGCTGAACGTCCGGAGAGCGAGCCCCGAGCAGCCGGTCCGGGAGCTCAGCGGCGGCAACCAGCAGAAAGTGATGATCGCCCGCTGGCTTCTGCGCGATGCCGACGTCGTTCTCTTCGACGAGCCGACGCGAGGGATCGACGTCTCGGCCCGGGCCTCGATCCATCGCCTGATGAACGAGCTCGCGGAGAGCGGAAAAACGATCGTCGTCGCTTCGAGCGATCTCGACGAGCTCCTCGGCATCTGCGACCGAATCGGGGTCCTCTCCGCGGGGCGTCTGGTCGAGGTGCTCGAAAGAGGGAGCTGGTCCCGCGAGGCCGTCACCGCCGCCTCGTTCCGAGGGTATCTCTGATGCTCGGCGTGAAAGCCGGTTCGCGCATCCTGCGCAGCGACTACCTCGGTCTCCTCGTGGTCCTCCTGCTGCTGTTCCTGGTCTTCGGGACGCTCAGCGAACGCTTCTTCACCGTTCGCACCTTCACTACCGTCGCCAACCAGGTTCCGGACCTCGCGGTCGTCGCCGTCGGCATGACGTTCGTCCTGATCGCGGGCGGCATCGATCTCTCGGTGGGATCGGTGCTCGCGCTTTCCGCCGCGTTTCTCGGGGTGGGACTCTCCGTCTGGGACCTCTCGTTCGGCTCCGCGGCGGGGATAGCGCTTCTGGCCGGACTCTTCTGCGGCCTCCTGAACGGTGTCGTCTCCGTTTCCTTTTCCGTTCCCTCGTTCATCGTCACCCTGGGGATGCTCGAGATCGCGCGCGGTGCTTCGTACCTCGTGACGGGCTCGCGCACCGCCTACATCGGAGCGGCGATCGAGCCCGTGGGGGCGCCTCTGCCGGGTCTCGGTCTGTCCCCCGCGTTTCTCGCCGCCGTCGCTCTGGTGATCGCGGGGCAGATCGCGCTCACCCGTACGGTCTTCGGACGCTACGCCGTGGCCATTGGAACCAACGAGGAAGCCGTGCGGCTTTCGGGCATCGACCCGCGCCCGACGCGGATCGCGGTCTTCGCGCTCGCGGGTCTCTCGAGCGGACTCGGCGGTGTGTTCCACGCGGGGCGTCTCGCTGCCGCGGATCCGAACGCAGCCGTAGGGCTCGAGCTTTCCGCGATCGCGGCGGTGGTCCTCGGCGGCACGAGCCTGATGGGAGGCCGGGGGTCGGTGGTGCGCAGCTTCTTCGGCGTCCTGGTGATCGCGGTGCTCCAGTCGGGGCTCGCCCAGATCGGAGCCTCGGAACCGGCGAAGCGCGTCGTGACCGGAGCGGTGATCGTGGCGGCGGTTATCGCCGACAGCTATCGGTCCTCGCGGCTTCGTGAACGAGACTAGCGGGCTGCGGAAGAATGCGTCTGCAGCCTGCGCGAGCGGCGCGTTCGCCTTCGCGCGGAGCGCTTCGGCGAAACTGCGCCGGAGCCCCTAAGGGCGGAGGCGGGAGTCCGGCCCGAATGGGCCGCCGAGGTCTTCAATCCGCAGGCGCCCCGCGGCACCGATGGGGTAGCGGGGGATTTGTAGTCGCGAACCGCCGTCCGTGGTAAAACATTCCATGCCCCCCAAAAAGAAAACCGGACCCGCTCGAAAGCGCAAGACCGTACCCGCCAGGCGGAAGGCAGCCAAAAAGAAGGTTCCCGCGAAGGCGCCGCGGCGCGCGGGGGTAAAGCGGAGATCCCGTCGGAAGGCGCGGGAGTCCACCAGCGTTCCCCTCTACCTGATGTCGGTCGAGGTCGAGAACGTGCGATGTTTCGGGCCGCCGCAAACCCTCGAGCTTT
Organism: Acidobacteriota bacterium; assembly: GCA_036820975.1. Classification (GTDB taxonomy): domain Bacteria; phylum Acidobacteriota; class Vicinamibacteria; order Marinacidobacterales; family SMYC01; genus DAISKN01. Next base: position 3,233 of record DAISKN010000627.1, read on the forward strand.
CGCGCCCCGGGGGACAGCCCTATGCCTGGACGGTGATCTTCGGCGACAACGGGTCGGGGAAGACGACGCTCCTCCAGGCGGTATGCGGCATCGCTTCGACCCTGCAGGACCGCAAGGAGGTGCCGTCGTTCATTCGCTACAACTGGTGGCCCAGGAGGCGGCCCTCCCAGCCCGCCCAGGTGAACGCGTCGGTTCTGCTCCGGCCTCGGGAGATCGCCCAGTTCTCGGTGCGCTACGCCCCGGAGCGCGGCCGCTCGAACCCGCCGCCGCGCTGGGATTTCAACCGGGAAGGAACACTGAACTACTTTGGCTACGGCGCCTCCCGGCGCTACTTGAACGCCGCGGATTCTGGACGGAAGCCGCTCGAGTCCTCGGGAGACGAGAGCCTGTTCGTGGACGAAGCCGAGCTCCTCAACGCGGAGGAGTGGTTCGTGCAGATGAGCCACTTCGGACCGGCGCGCCGCCAGCTTCGCGAAGCCCGGGCGGCGAAGAAAGTTCGCGACCTCCTGAAGTCGCTCCTGCTGGACGTCTCCGATATACGCATCGCGACGCGGCAGGGCCGTTCGGGGGTCGAGTTCCAGACGCACTACGGATGGGTGCCGCTCCGTGACCTCAGCATGGGCTATCGCACGCTCATCGCCTGGATCGTCGACTTCGCCCGCCGCCTCTACGTCCTGAACCCGAGGAGCGCCAACCCGCTGGCCGCGCCGGCCGTGGTCTGCGTCGACGAGATCGATCTTCACCTGCACCAGCGGTGGCAGCGGAACCTGATGAAATCGCTCTCCGACGTGTTTCCGAAAACGCAGTTCATCTGTTCGGCTCACAATCGAACGGTGGCGCAGGCGGTTCCTCGGGACGCGAACCTGGTTCTTCTGCGGCGCAAGGGAGACCACGTCGAGATCCACAACAACGCCGCCGAGCTCCTGGAGGGCGTTCGCTAGCCGAAGCACTGGCGGGGAGGAACGCAAAGACGCGAAGCAAAATACAAGGTGATGGGGAGATAGGAGGAGATTGGGGGGTAATCAGAGAACGTATCTCTTGTCTTATCGTCCCTGTCTCCTCCTGTCCCCGTATCCCCTTGTATGATTTTTTTCTTTGCGTC
>DAISKN010000628.1:0-4324 GCA_036820975.1 Acidobacteriota bacterium
TGGGAAGGCTTCCGTGGAGCGGGCTCTTGCTCTCTCCATAGATGTTGACCCGATACTTCTCGACGACGGCCGCGAGCCGGTTCACGTTCAGGTTCGCGTTCACCGCCTGGAGCGGATCGAACGTCCAGTTGACGAGCTCGATCCCCTGCTCGAGGACGCGCTCCCGCTGAGCCCACTTGAGCCTCTCGCCGAGGCCCGACCCGCGGTGCTCGGGCAGGACGCCGAGCATGTGAGAGTGGTGGAACACGCGCCCCCGCTCCCAGCCCGAAAAGCCGCAGACGAACCCCACCATGCGGTCGCCTTCGAACGCGCCGATGAGGATTCCTCCGTAGTGGTGCATGGCGATGAGGTGGAGCGGTGGAACCGCGTCGGCGGCGGTGAAGCCCCAGACGTCCACCTGGAGCCGGGCGCAAGCGTCGTAGTCGGAAGGTTTCTCGAAGTCGCGGATCTCGACGGGCACGACCGAATGATATTTCCGCGACCGGAAGGGGTCAATCCGAGCCGGCGGCCTCGTCTTTCTCGCTCGTGAGATCTTCTTCGGCGCGTCGCATGAGGCTCGCTACCTCGCTTCCATCGGCGGGAAACGTCGCCATCCCGAAGTCGAGGGCGGGAATGATCGGGGGAAGCTCTTCGCCGACGCGGAACGGCTTCCGGGTCACCGCCTGTCGCATTCGCGAGACGATGCGCCCGCCGCCGTATCGGTCGGACGCGAAGGCCGTCATCGCGATCCGATCCTTCGAGGCCATCATCCCGACGAGATCCACTTCGCGAAGCGACTCCATCGCCTGCTCGGCGATGTGCCACAGCACCGGCTCGCGGAAATCCCTCCCGAAGAGCTCGATGATCTGTCCGAGATCGCCGACGCGGATCAGAATCAAGGTCAGGGGGCGGTCCACCCTCCTGCACTTCGAGAGCTCCCGTTTCAGCTCGGTGAGGAAGTCGGGCTCCTCGTAAATCGGGACCTCCCCGACTCGCAACAGCGGCCGCCTCATCGTGGGAGGAGTCTCGACCGCGGGGAGACTTTCTTCCACCGGCTCCTCCACAAGCCCCGCCCCCGCTTCCGTCTGTACCGCGAGATCCTCGAACGCCGCCGCCGGCGGCGCCTCGGCAACGCGGGAGGCCGCTTGCTCGAGCGTCATTTCCTGCGTCCTCGAGGCGGCCTGAACCCAGTTGACTGTCTCGGGCTCGCCCGTCGGCTTGGCGTCGAGCACAGCCGAGGGGGACGGCTCTTCCTCGACCGCGTCCGCCGGAGGCCGCTCCGGAAGCTCCGCGCTCAATTCCGCCTCGACGATCTCCTGCGGCGATTCCGGCGGCGCCGGTTGCCCGGGAGTCTCGGGGGGCTCGGCGGTAGCGACCGCGATCGGCCCCGGGTCGGTAGGAGCCTCGATCCCGGGCGGCTCCGGGGTTGGGACCGGCTCGGGCATCGGCTCCGGCGCGCTCGATTCCGGCGCGGCTGGCTCCGGCGCGGCTTCGATGCCCGCCGACGCCGGCTCAATCTCCGGGACCGGGGCTTCCACGGGTTCCCTCTCGGCCTCGACCGCGGGCTTCTCTGGAGCCGCAGGCGGCTCCACGGGTTTCGGCGGCGCTTGCGCCGTGGTCGGCTCCGCGGCGATCGCGGGCGCGGCTGCGACGCGGGCCACCGCCTCGACGGGCGGGGCCTGCGCGACATCGCGCGCCGCTGGCGCGATGCGCATGGCCTCGATCTCGTCGCTCTCGCTCCGCCCGAAGATTCTTCCGAGCAACCCCTTCTTCCTGGGCTCGGCGGAAGCGGGAAGTCCAATCCGCTTGAGGAAGCTCGACTGAGGCAAGCGGGTTTTTCGGGACAGGAGCTGGACCACCAGACGCAGCAGCTCTGGCGGCCGAAACGGCTTCGTGAGGAAAGCGTCCGCCTTGAACTGCTGGAGCGCCTCGTGTCGGTACTGCTGGCGCAGGTACACCCCCGTGAGGATGAGGACCTGAGTCCCTTTGAGCTGGGGGTCGGATTTGATCTGCTTGCACAGATCGAAGCCCGAGAGGCCGGGAAGGAGCGCATCCAGGATTACCACATCCGGCCGATGGCGGTGGACTTTGGGGATGACCTCGTGCGGGTCCTTTATCGAGACCAGCTCAGAGCCCAGCGAGCGCAGGGTCCGCTCCACGGAAGCGAGGTCTTCCGAGTCGTCGTCTACGATGAGAATGGAGGACTGCGCCTCAGCCATAGAACGCCCGTCTTCCCGTTTCGAGCCGGTTCGAGCCCGCGCACTTTCGGCGTCCACGAGCCGAGCGATGCCCACCTACGCTAATTCCCAAGAATTTACGTCATCGATCCCGGAGCATGCAACGCGCACCGCGCGACGGCACTCGTTCTCCGGGGTCTCCCAGGGGGAACCGAGGCTCGGGTTGTTTCGAATAAGTGTACCCTCCTTCCCTGTGGAATGCGACTCCGAGCAGGCGCGCACCGATGCCCGCATTGAAAAGCCCACGAGCGCAGTGCTAGTCTGGGGACCGGTGAAGAGCCCGAATCGCATAGAAACGGAAGGCCTTCGACGCCGCGCATCCTCACTGGCAATGGGGGTCTCGGCCATACTGGCCTTGGATCAGGCGACGAAGATGCTCGTCGCGAGCCGGCTCGTGCCGGGTGAGTCGGTCGAGATCCTCCCCGGCATCCTTCATTTCACCCTGGTACGCAACACCGGGATGGCGTTCGGGCTCCTCTCGGGTATGGACATCCCTTTCAAGTCTTTCCTGATGACTCTTCTGTCCCTCGCCGCTCTGGCGGCAGTGATCTATTACGCCCTGCGCTCCCCCCGAGGGGATAGCCTGACCCATTTCGGGCTGGTCCTCATTCTGGGAGGCGCCCTGGGCAACATCGTGGACCGCGCCCGCCTCGGCTACGTCATCGACTTCGTCGACGTGTTCTACCGCGATGCCCATTGGCCTGCTTTCAACGTCGCCGACTCGAGCATCTGCGTCGGCGTCGGTCTTCTGCTCCTCGACAGCCTGCGCCGGCCCCAGCCGGCGCTCGAGGCCGAGCCCGGCGTCGCCGGCGGAGCCGGCACGGGAGAATCCGCTCGCTGATGCCGACGAGCAGGGGGCAGAGCACTCAAGTGTGGAGTAACGAACATCTTCGAGGACGGCAACGGGCCCGGAGGGCCCGTCCTCCGCGCGCGAGGAGCGCGCGGAGCGTTCGCCTCCGCGCGAAGCGCTTCGGCGAAACCGCGCCGGAGCCCGACGGGCGCAGGCGGGAGCGCCCCGAAGAGGGGCGCGAGCACTAATTATGTTCCCCAAGCTCTTCGATTTCGGTGAGGTGAGCCTCTTTGGGCTCCAGTTCCACGCGGTACTCCATACCTACGGCTTCCTCCTCGCCGCGGGATTTCTGATCGCGCTGAAGGTCGCTGCGGTGCGCGGTCGCAAGTTCGGCGTCGAGGCCAATTTGATGATGGACCTGGGACTCTACATCCTCGTGTCCGCTCTGGTGGGGGCGAAGCTCCTGCTCTTGATCGTCGACTGGGAGCACTACCGGCACGACCCTCTGAGCCTCATCCGCTCGGGCGGCGTGTTCTACGGCGGCCTCGTGGCCGCGATTCTCACCTCCATCTGGTTCTTCCGGAAACACCGGCTTTCGGTCTGGCTCATGACGGACATCCTCGCGCCGTCCGTCGCCCTCGGACACGCCATCGGACGATTGGGATGCTTCACCGCGGGATGCTGCTACGGAAAGCCGACGACGGTGCCCTGGGCCGTGACCTTCACCGATGCCTACGCCAAGGAGATCGTCGGAGTGCCATTGAACATTCCTCTCCATCCGACGCAGCTCTACGAGGCGCTGGTGGAGTTCGCGCTCTTCGGGCTCCTGCTCTTCGTCGCGGGGCGGAAGAAGTTCGACGGTCAGGTCTTCTGGACGTACGTTTTCGGCTATTCGCTCGCGAGGTTCGTAATCGAGTTCTTCCGGGGCGATCTCGAAAGAGGGTTCGTCTTCGGAGGCACGTTCTCCACTTCGCAGGTCATCGCGCTCGTCCTGGTTCTGACCTCTTGTTTCGCACTCCTGAGCCTTCGCCGCCTGCCGCAGAAGCGAACAGCCTGAAGCTGCATCGAAACCGCCCTCGGTAACGATGAGCCCCGGGAAAGAGCGGAAGCAGACCTTCACGGTGGAAGACTCGGACAAGGGAGCACGGATCGACGTGACATTAGCCCTCCGCATTCCGGACGCGAGTCGCGCTCAGGCGAAGCGCTGGATCGAGGAGGGTCGGGTCACGGTCGACGGCAGGCCCGTCCGGGCGTCCCGGCTCTGCCGCGCGGGGGAGCGCGTCGAGGTCGTGATCCCGCCGGCGGCGCCCGCCACGCC
>DAISKN010000629.1:0-4308 GCA_036820975.1 Acidobacteriota bacterium
GCGGGGGGGACATCCGGCTCGCGGAGCTCAACGAGACGGTGCGGAACATCTTCGAAGTGCTCGGGTTCAACCACCTCTGCCGGGTGCTGGGCTCGGAGCGCGAGGGTTTGGAGAGCTACCACCCGATCGCCGGCGGCTGAGCCCAGATGCCGACGAAGCCCCGAAAGCGTGAGCCCGAGCGGAAGCGCGCTCTGATGGAGCTCCGGTTCCCGAGCGAGAACCGGTACCTCCACATGGTCCACCAGCTCGCCAAGACCCTCGCGGAGTCGACGGGGTTCGAGGCGGTCGAGGCGGAGCAGATCGCTCTCGCCGTCGACGAGGCCGCGACCAACGTCATCCAGCACGCCTACGGGGGCGAGCCCGGCCACGAGATCGAGGTTCACTTCGATCCGGAGGGCGAGAGTCTGGATATCGTGATCTTCCACGAAGGCGAGCCTCTCGAGTCCGTGCCGGTTCCGGAGTTCGACCTCGACAAGCTCGTGGCGGAGAAGCGCAAAGGCGGACTCGGCCTCACCATCATGCGCCAGATGATGGACAAGGTGGAGCACGGCCGGGCGGGGACGGGCAAGAACATGTGCGTCATGGTCCGATACAAGCAGAAGGGTTCCGAGAGGAGCTAGGCCTCGGGGCCCAAGCCTCACGCCATGCCCGGTGAGCCTGTCGAGCCTGTCGAGCCCGTTCCCATTTCCTTCCGCTACCAGGAAGCGCTCGCGCCCCTGGCGAAGCGGGTGAGCGAGCCCGAGATCCAGCGCCGGCTCTCTCAGGTCCTTACCCTCCTCGATTTCAACTCCACCCTGAACCAGTCGCTCGAGCTCGGGGAGATCCTCGACCTGGTGCTGTACGTCTCCATGGGGGAGACCCGTTCGAGCTGGGCGGGAATCCTCCTTCGCGGCCCGGACGACCGGATTCGGCCCGCCGCCCGAAGGGGCCGGAGCGATCCCGAGTGGGCGTCGCTCGCGTTCGACATTCCTTCGGAGCTCACGGAGATCTGGGAGCGGGAGGTTCAAGCGAAGACCCGCGCCGCTCTCGTGTCTCCGCTGCGCAAAGGCGGGAGGCTCGTGGGAGTGCTCCTCCTGGGCGAGCGAGGCGAGCCCTATGGCGCCGAAGAGCGGGAGTTCGCGGAGACGCTCTCGGTCTCGGCGGCCGCTTCCATCGACAACGGCCGCATCTACGAGGAGCTCCAGGAGCTAAACCGCAAGCTGTCGTTCAAGGTCTATCAGCTGAACTCGCTCTTCGACATCACCCGCGAGCTCAACCGGAGCCCCGACGTTCACCGGGTCCGGGACGTTCTGATCACCAACGCCATGGGCCAGGTTCTGACGACGAAGGCCATCCTGATTCACGAAGGCGCGGTCGTTGCCGAGCGCGGCGCTCCGCTGAGCCCGGAAGACCGCGCGGCCATCGAGGCCGCGAGCGCGGCTCTTCAAGGCCAGGGTGAAGACCGGAGAGTGTCGGAGATCGCCGATGCCGGAATTCGCGAGCGGTTGTCCCGCCTCGGTCTCGAGCTGGTGGTGCCGCTCCGGTCGGGAGAGAGCCTCCATGGCGCTCTGCTCCTGGGCCCGCGGGCCTCGGGAGTGGCGCTCTCCGAAGAGGATCGCGATTTCCTCCGGTCGCTCGCCGCCCAGGCGGCGGCGGCGTTCGACCACATCCGTCTGTCGCGCGAGTGGATCGAAAAGCAGAAGATCGAAAAGGAGATGGGGCTCGCCCGCGAGATACAAAGAGCGCTCCTTCCCGACGGCGCCCCATCGATCGCCGGCTGGGATTTCGCCGGGATCAACATTCCCTGTCTCACCGTGGGCGGCGACTACTTCGACTACCTCGAGCGGGGCGGGGGCAAGGAATGGCTCGTCATCGCCGATGTCTCGGGAAAGGGAACCGGGCCCGCGATCCTCATGGCCTCGATCCAGGCAGCCCTCCGCGCGCTCGGAGGCCTCGGCGCGATATCACTCAAGGACCTGGCGGAGCGCTTGAACGCCATCGTCTATCGGTCCACCGAGCTCAACCGCTACGTGACCGCTTTCTTCTCCTGTCTCGACTGCTCGACGGGTGAGATGGAGTACGTGAACGCCGGCCACTGCTATCCCATCCTGATGAGGAGCACGGGAGCCGTCGAGCGCCTCACGGAAGGAGGGTCGGTCATCGGGCTCTTCCCCGATCTGCAGGTGGCCACCGGGCGGGCGACGATCGAGAAGGGTGATCTCCTGGTGATGTATACCGACGGGTTGTCGGAGACGCGCAGTCCCGAAGGCGAGGAGTTCGAGGACGAGCGCATTATAACGGCGCTCCGCGGAATGATCGGCCGGCCCTCACAGGAGATCGTGGCGCGTCTCGTCGCCGGGGTCCGGGTCTTTGCGGCCGACGCCGGCTTGTCGGATGATTTGACCCTGGTCGTCGCGCAGAGAGTCTAGGCATGTCTCAACTCCGGCTCACCAACACCCTGGGCGGAAAGCTCGAGGTCTTCGAGCCTCTCGAAGACAAACACGTCCGCATGTACACCTGCGGGCTCACGGTCTATAACCGGGGCCACATCGGGAACTTCCGAACTTTCGTCTCCCAGGACATTCTCCGCCGCTACCTGAAGTACAAGGGCTACCGCGTCACCCAGGTGATGAACTTCACCGATGTCGACGACAAGACCATCGATGGCGCCCGGGCGGCGGGAATGGGCCTTCGGGAGTACACCCAGAAGTTCATCGACTACTTCTTCGAGGATTGCGACACTCTCAACATCGAGAAAGCGGAGCACTACCCCCGGGCGACCGACCCCGAGTACATCGACGCCATGGTCGAGCTGGTGCGGAAGCTCGAGGAGCGCGGACATACCTACCGCGGCGACGGGTCGATCTATTTCAAGGTCGACTCGTTTCCCGAGTACGGGAAGCTCTCCCGGATCGACGTCACCGGCATGAAACCCGGAGCCCGGGTGGACTCCGACGAGTACACCAAGGAGAACGCGCGGGATTTCGTGCTGTGGAAGGGGCCCAAAGACGACGAGCCTTCCTGGGATACGTCCATCGGCCCGGGCCGGCCCGGCTGGCACCTCGAGTGCTCGGCCATGGGGATGAAGCTTCTCGGAGAGACCTTCGACCTCCACTCGGGAGGAGTCGATCTCGTCTTCCCCCACCACGAGAACGAGATCGCCCAGAGCGAGGGCGCGACAGGAAAGCCATTCGTGCGGCACTGGATGCATACCGAGTTCCTCCTCGTCGAGGGGGAGAAGATGTCGAAGTCCAAGGGGAACCAGTTCACGGTGAAAGAGCTCGTGGACGAGGGCTACTCCCCGATGGCGATGCGGTATCTGCTGCTCTCGGTCTACTACCGGCAGCAGCTCAACTTCACCCGCGAGGGGCTGCGGCAGGCGGAGACGGCGATCCGGCGGGTGGACGACCTCCTCGACCGGCTTTCGGAAGTGAGCCGCGAGGGGGAGGCCTCCGAGGAGTCCCGGGAAGCGGCCGCCCGGGCTCTGTCCCGCTTCGAAGAAGCGATGGACGCGGATCTGAACACATCGGCGGCACTCGCCGTGGTTTTCGACCTGTTGAAGGAGGGAAACACCGCCCTTTCTTCGTCTTCCATGACGAAGGGGGACGCGCGGGCCTTCAAGGAGGCCATCGAGCGGATGAACCAGGTGTTCGCGGTGTTCGGGAAGGGGGAGAAGCTCTCCCTCGATCGGGAGGTCGAAACCCTCATCGAGGAGCGCATCCGGGCGCGAGCGCGCCGGGACTTCCAGAGGGCGGACGCCATCCGGAAGGAGCTCGAGGACCGCGGCATCGTGCTCGAGGATTCCCCCACCGGAACCAGGTGGCGACGAAAGTAGGACTTCCGAACCTTCTCGACTGGGCTCGAAATCTCTTCCCGGGCGCGGATCTCGGTCGCCGGGGAGAGGCCCTCGCGGCGCGCGAGCTCCGGCGCCGCGGCTACGCGATCCTCGAGCGCCGATGGAGGTGCCGAATCGGCGAGATCGATATCGTCGCCCGCGACGGCGAGGTCCTCGTGGTGGTCGAGGTCAAAGCCCGCTCCCGAAGCGACTACGGTCCGCCTGTCGACGCCGTCGACCGGGACAAGCGCCGGAAGCTCGAAAAACTCGCCCGCGCGTACCTTCAGGCGAAGAGGCTCCGGGACGTGGCCGTCCGTTTCGACGTCATCGGCGTGACCTTCGCCGCCGGGGCAAAGCCCCGTATCGAGGTCTTCCCCGACGCCCTCCGATTTTGACAACCCGGGGTGTCTTTGCTACAAATAGCGATTGCCCGTCTGGTTGAGCGGGAATAACTCAGTGGTAGAGTGCAACCTTGCCAAGGTTGAAGTCGCGGG
>DAISKN010000630.1:0-4305 GCA_036820975.1 Acidobacteriota bacterium
CGAGCGTGAAAAGGTGCTGAACGTTGGCCCGCTGGCCGGGACCGTAAACGAGGGGCAGGCGCAGGATCGAGGCGAGGGTAGCGGTGCCGGTGGTGAGTTCCTGGACCACCGCCTCCGCTTCGAGCTTCGTCGCCCACGCTCTCCCTCGATGGGTCGGAGGCGCGGTCCGCGGCCACCTGGAGAGTGCTGAGAGCTGGCGCCGCCTCGAGCGCGAGATCCCGGAAGTCCTCGAGATGCGTGGGGGACCGGAGAAGATCGTCATCACCGATGGGCCGCCGGAGCTCAGCGGCCGCACGCTCGCGGATATCGCCCGCGGGTGGGGCCTCTCGATTCCCGCCGCGGTGCGTCGAATCGTGCTCGAGAACGGCGAAGGGGTCGGTGACATGAACCTGGACATCTACGACGCGGGCGACATCCGGAAACTCGCGCGAAAGGAATGGATGATGACCTGCAGCGACGGCATTCCTCCCGCCTCGCCCTCGAGCTATACCCACCCGCGGCTCTACGGCGCTTTCACCCGGAAGCTCCGCGAGCTCGCCATCGACGAGGGTGTCATCACGCTGCCGTTCGCCATCCGCGGAATGACGTCTCTTCCCGCCGGTTTCTTCTCCGTTCCCGACCGGGGACTTCTGAAGCCCGGGTTCTTCGCGGACATCGCGGTCTTCGACGAATCGAGGATCCGCGACCTCGCGACCTACGAGGAGCCGCGACGCTTCTCGGAAGGAACAGTCCACGTCCTGGTGAACGGGAGCTTTGCCTTCCGCGATGGAAAGCCGACCGGGAACCTCGCCGGCCGTCCTGTCCGCAGGCCATGATGGGGGTCTGGCGGCTCCGTCGGCGGGAAGACTCGATGTCGTCAGGCAAAGGGGGGCGGGCACTCCCATGGTTCCCGCCCCTTGCCTGACCGGCTCGAATCCGTTACCCTCCTGCCTTCGTTCGATCCACCCGGAGACGAGCACAGACCAGCTCGAGTGCGCTTTCGTGCTGTCCAGCATGCGCTTTCCCCGATGAATCGGAGTGCGAGAGATTGACGACGGCCGGTTTGTCGGGGGAGCTCCCGGCTCGCTCGCGCCGGTGGCTCCGTGTCTGCGCCGTCGGCATCGCGTTCTCTGTCGGTGTCCGGATCCTTCACTACGTTCCTTACGAGCTGCCGCGAGCCGTCGAATCCGTGCTGGGCGAGATTCTGCACTATCAGATCTGGAACATCATCTTCGTCGCTCTGATGCTCCCCGCGACGCTTTTCGTCGTGGCATCCATTCTTCTGCTGCTTCTATTCCGTCGTCGGTGGTGCCTGTCGCGTCAGGGCGGACGGTGGGCCACTCGACCCTGGCTCTCGTCCGTCCTCTGGACGCTCCTTCTTCTCCACAACGCCGGTCTGGATTTGGATCCGCGCATCTCGCTCATGTGCTGGGCGTCTTTGGCGGTGATGTTCCCGGCGATCTGGAGCACCACGAGCGACGGCTCGAAGTGGCAGAAGCGGGTCGAGGGAGCCGTCCTGTGGGCGGCGTTCTTCGGCTTCTGGTTGACGAGCTACCAGGATCCCCTGGAACGAATGGTGACGCTCGTCTGGGCCGCGTTCATCGTCCTGCTCGTGACGTTCGGCAACCCGCGGTCTTGGCTGCGCGACCGTCTCTGGCTCGCCCTCGCGTTCAGCGCCGTCCTGCAGGTCCACCTGTCGGAGACCGCACGCCGCTCCACGAATCACGGCGGCACCCTGATTGGGACGAAGGGCTATGCCTATACGTTCTGCGAGATGGCCTCCGAGCACAAGCTCTTCGCTGCCGTTCCCTGCGACAGTGGGGGCAGCGTTTGCGAGGAGGGATATGTCGCGGAGCACGACACGCGCGATCTCGCGCGGCAGGTGGAACATCGTTTCTTTTCCGAGTCGTTCCGGGGACGCCTGGTTCACCTCGTGTGCCTGGAGGACTCGGTGCAGGTGGGGATGGCCACGACCGCGGTCGACGGCGCCAAGGCTCGCGAGAACGTGATGGAGTTCAGCGCGCTCGACCCCGGCCGGTTCCAGAAGAGCATTTTCCCCATCTCCACCGGCTCTCGACTGGCCTACGACCGGAGGCACGGCGCCATCTTCTACACGAGCGAATGGTCGCGTCGCATACTTCGAGTAGAGCGGAAGACGGGCGAGCACGACACTCGGGTCTCCGACGGGATCTATGGCACGGAGGGGTCGTCGTTCGGGTCGCACCTCGTGGAGAACGGATCCTTCCATGACGGACGGGACAGTCTGTTCTTCGTGCAATGGCTGAGCGGGTCGAAAATCTTCGAGATCGACCGCTCGACGCTCGAACTGGTCAAGGAGTACGACGCCCACCACGGTGGAAGCCACGGCATCGCGGTCGACGACGAGTTGAACCGGATCTGGGTGGCCGGGATCTGGGGAATCGACGTTCTGGAGGTCGGCACGGGTAAGCTGCTCTCCCGCACCCGTCTCGGGCTCGGCTGCCGGCTCCCGGTGATCGATCGTCTCAACGACATCGTTTACGTTCCCAACAGCACCGGCCGATTGTGGGCCCTGGACCGCCGTAACTTCGCGGTGTTGGGAAGCCTCCTCATTGGCGGCGGGAGCCGAAACCCCTACGTATCGAAAGACGGCGGGACGCTCTTTGCGAGCGTGCTGCACGGCTACTTCTACTGGAGCACGGCGGAGCTGGCGCGTCGCTTCCGCCCCACGGACCGATCGGCGTCGCGATAGCGGCGGTGTCGAGCCCCGGTCGTGGCCGCGTTCGGTCCCGGGCCACCTTCAAGAAAGCTTCAGCTTGCGAATGGCGATAACGCTCATGCGCGCCAGCAGGAGGCCGTGGCGCCAGCGCCGGATCTTGACCTCGCCATGGGTGCGCGGGTGATAGCGAACGGGAACGTCGACGATCCGCAAGTTCAGCTTCGCGGCACCGAAGAGCAGATCGAAGTCTCCGAAGGGGTCGAAGTCGCCGAAGTAGGCGCGATTCGCCAGGATCTTGGCGTAGTCGGACCGCATCAAGGCCTTGGTGCCGCAGAGAGTGTCCTTGACCCGCTGGCCGAGCGCCCAGGTGAAGATCAGGCTGAACGCCTTGTTCGCGATCATGTTGAGGAAGCGCATCGACTCTCTTTCGAGGGGGTATACCAGGCGGCTCCCGTTCACGATCTCGCCGCGTCCTTCGGCGAGAGCGGCGAAGAACATCGGCAGGTCTTCGGGAGCTACGGTGATGTCGCAATCGAGGATCATGAGCACGTCGCCACGGGCGGCGGCGAAGCCCTTCCGGACGGCGTCTCCTTTTCCCAGCGGGAGCATGAAGCGGCTCCCGGGCCGCGCCGGGTCATTAGGCACCTGGTGGATCAGCTGAATGTCCTTTAGTCCCTCGAAGCGCTTCCTCTGCTCCTCGATCCGTTCCACCGTGCCGTCCGTCGAGTCGCCGTCCACGAAGATGATCTCGGTGTGAGCACCCATCGAGGGAATGCGCTCCACCGTCGCGGCGACGTTTCCTTCCTCGTTCCGGGTGGGAACGACCACGGTGCAGGTGAGGTCCTGCCGCGCCTCCGGCACCGGCACTGCTCGCGCGATCACGTAGTTCAGCAGGCACAGCTTGCGGAGTACCGGAAGATGGGCGAGGAAGCGGTTACACAGTTCCGCCAGGACGGGAACCCGGAGCGGCATGAGAACCCGATAGCCCTGGGCCACCACCTCGAGTCCGTTCAGATGGAGCAGGTTGGAGATATCCTCGAGTGCCAGCCAGTTCTGGTAGATCTGGGGCTTCTTCAAGCCGAGGCGCTCGGCGAGCCTGAGGATCGGCTCCCACAGAAAGTTGTAGTAAACGATCACCAATCGAGAGTCCGGGCGAAGGACCGAGGCGAGCCCGCGAAAGGCAGGCCAGACGTTCACCAGCTCTCCGAGAACGTCCGCGAGCACGACGTAGTCGAATCCGCCGCGAATGGGCAGCTCTTCAACGTCGCCTTCGACCAGAACGAGGTTCGGGTGCCTGCGGCGCGCCCGCTCCAGCATGGCGCGGCTGAAGTCGAGGCCGACGCCCCAGGATGGTTTCAGCGCCGCGAGCAAGTCCCCGTCGCCACAGCCGCCCTGCAAGACCCGGGCGCCCTCGGGAACCTGGAGCTTGACGAGGCGCTCGATCTCGGCGTGGAAGTAGCGGGCGAGAGACGCGCGCCGCCTCGGAGCGGAAGGTGGGTTTGGCGATCTCACTTCGCCGGAGGGCCCGGGCTGCGGCGGTTGAACACAACCCTCAGGCGCGGATGTAGAATGAATCTGTTTTTCGGGGGCCTCGTCCCATTTCCGGAGCACGGGTCGTGATCGCGCTA
>DAISKN010000631.1:0-4300 GCA_036820975.1 Acidobacteriota bacterium
TCTTCCCGCGGTTCGCTCCGAAGACGAGATCGGAGCCCTCACAATGGCTTTTCACCGGATGCGGGATTCCCTGAAGACCTACATCCAGGATCTCCAGACGACGACAAAAGCGAAGGAACGTCTCGAGAGCGAGCTCCAGTTAGCGCGCCGCATCCAGGTCGACATGCTTCCCGCGGCGAGCGCCGGCGGCGGGCCGCGAGACGGCTTCGAGCTCCAGGCCATCCTCGAGCCCGCCCGTCAAGTCGGCGGCGACCTCTACGAGTATTTCCTCGTGGACGGCAAGCTCACGTTCGTCGTCGGGGACGTTTCGGGAAAGGGAGTCGGCGCCGCCCTCTTCATGGCCCGGGCGAAAACGATGTTCCAAGCCATCGCCACGCGCGAGCCCGATCTGGCGGAGGTCCTCGGCGCCGTCAATCGCGGACCCTGCGCGGAGAACGAGCAGGGAATGTTCGTGACCCTGTTCGCCGGGGTTCTCGATCTAGCGACGGGAGAGCTCGCGTATGCCTCCGCGGGGCACGATGCGCCGGCGCTGGTTCCCGGCGCGACGGGCGCGCCGCGATTCCTCGAGCTCGACGGCGGTCCGGTCCTCGGCCTCATCGAAGTCTCCGGGTATCGGGCGCAGAGAACGACGCTGACCTCCGGAGACACCCTCGTGCTCTACACCGATGGAGTGAGCGAGGCGCTCGACGAGAAAGGGGACTTCTTCACCACCGACCGCCTCCTCCAGCATCTCTCGAACACCCCTCGTGGCTCTACCGCCGGGATTGCCCGAGGGGTCTACGACGCCGTGAAATCCTTCGCCGGCCGGGCGCCCCAGTCCGACGACATCACCGTGATGGCGGTGTGCTACAGGGCGAAGGCCGGCTGATGCAGAGGAGCTTCTCCTTCGAAAGCCGGCTCCTGGAGCTCGGCTCCGCTCTCGACCGGATCGAGCGCCTGCTAGCGGAGCACGTTGTCGAAAGCGATCTCGTCGCCGAGATCCGCCTGGTGGCGGAGGAGGGCATGGTGAATATCGTCCGCAATGCCTACCCGGAGGAAGAGGGCGACATCGAGGTCACACTCTCGGTGAACGTGACCGAAGTGCGCATCGTCCTTCGCGATCGCGGACGGCCCTTCAACCCCCTGGAGCATCCCGCGCCCGACCTCGGAGTCGCCGTCGGCGAGCGTCCCGAGGGCGGGCTCGGAATTCACCTCATCCGCTCGCTCACCGACGACCGGAGCTACTCACGGGAGGGCGACGAGAACGTCCTCGTCCTCATCAAGCGGCGCCCGGCGCGATGATCCCAGAGTCGCCTTCGAGAGGGGCAAGAGAACGTAGCCGGTTTCCTTGCTGAACCAGGAGAGGAAAACCTCCTCGCCGTCGCTCGCGAGCAGCGGATGGTCCGCCCCCGGCCCTCCCCGCGCGAGGGTTGCGGGGGCCGACCAGGAATCGCCTCCGTCGGCGGAGGCTTCCATGCGAACGACGCTCTCCCGTCCGTCCACTTCCATCCAGACGAGATAGACCGAAGAGCCGAGTCCGAAGACGAAAGGATGGGTGGCGTGCTCGCCCTCCCCGAGCGCGACGGGGCGGGTGAACGTCGTGCCGCCATCCGTAGATAGCGCGTAGAACGATCCCGTCCCCGAGCGCTCCCCTGCCGTGAACCAGGCCGCGTGATATCGACCGCGGGAGTCGATGAAGAGCGAGGGGCCATGGTGGGGACAGGCATCGATCTTCCACTCGTCGAAGCTCACTCGGTGGATCGCGGGCGGTTCCGACTTCCCCACTCGTTTCGCGAGAACGTGATCCCGGATCCCGCCCTCCACCACGTCCCGGAAGAGGAGGGATGCTTCGCCGTTCTCGTCGAAAGCGAACGACAGCCGGCAGCACTCGCAGACGTTGTCCTTGACCTTCCGGTTCGGCTCGAACCTGCGGCCCCCGTCCCGGCTCACGGCGACGTAGATCGCCGCGCCGATGTAAGGTTTCCCCTCGGCCATCGCGCGCTCGAGGTCCCGCTTGTCGATCCAGGCGACGAGGATCTCCCCCGTGGGCGCAACGGCCAGCGCGTCGAACCGGTGCCCGGTCTCGAGACCGTCGTCGTTGAGGGTGACGGGCGGGGTGAAGCTCTTTCCGCCGTCCGTCGAGCGGGAGAAACGGATGAGGCCGCTATAGGGTTTCTCGAGCTTCTTCGTCCAGCTGACGAGGAGAGTCCCGTCCTTCGTCGCCGCAATCTTGGGGCGCCCCTCTCCGTTGGCGTCGATCTTCTCCCCCTCACGGGTCACGGGAACCGCGAGGGCGAACGTCCGGCCTCCGTCGTCGGACGAGGTGACGTAGATGAAATCCCCTTCGACGAACGCGACCCACAGCCGGCCGGTCACATCGAAGGCGGGCGTGGGAAACGACGAGAACGGAGCTTCGGGGCCGCGGACCTCGCCGCGAGGCCGATCCTCGGCCGGCGCGATCGACGCCGGCGCAATCGAGAGAAACGCGAGGAGCGCGGACGACACCGCTCTCATCGCGACCACCCGAACTCCAGGCCCGCGTAGAGCGTCCGCGGCAGTCCCGGCGCCAGCTCGCGGCCGCGCTGCACGGTGTACGACGTCGAATCGGCATAGCGCGCGTCGGCGACGTTGAGCAGCCGCGCGTAGAGCGTGAGCCCGCGCCCGAGGAAGACTTCGCCTCGCAGATGGAGAAGGGTGTGGCCGTCGTACTTGGCGACGTTGCCCGCGTCCATCCAGTACGACCCCACGCGGGCGAGCTCGAGCGAGAGCGTCGTGTCCGGGCGAAGGGTCGCGGTGGCAAGGAGGTTGCCGAGGTGGCGCGGGGCCGTCTCCTGCTCGTTTCCGCTGCAGTCGATCCCGAGCGCCGGATCGACGATCCATTCCTCGTAGCGGTGCCGGGCGTAGGAGTAGGCGCCGGCGACCGTTAGCCAGCTCCAGGGCGTAAGGCGGACGCCGGCCTCGACGCCGCGGTGGCTCGTCTTTCCCGCGTTTACCGAGGTCGTCAACCCGTCGAGCGGGTCGCGGTAGGAAAGGATGTCGTCCCGCTTGTCGAGACGATAGACGGAGAGCTCGAGCCCGAGGGAGTGGAGCGGCTGAGCGCGGAATCCCGCCTCGTAGTTGTCCGCCTTCACCGGCTCGAGGTCGATGGTGTTCGCGGCCGAGCCCTGCCGGAAGAGCTGACCCTCGGCCGGAGCGCGGAAGGCGTGGCGGTACGAGGCGAAGACGTCCAGGGTATCGGTGAGCTCGTAGGTCGCGCCGAGCTTGGGGCTGAGGTGGTCGTAGATGCGCGTCGCGTCTTCCGGGCGCCGGTGTCGCGCAGTTTCGGGCGTCTCCAGGAGATCGTCGTAGTCGTAGCTCATGTGATCGAGCCTCAGCCCGGCGTCGATGCGGAGACGCTCCGTGGGAGAGAGCAGCAGCTGCACGTAGGGCGAGACCGCGCCGAAAGTAACGTCATAGTCATAGATGACCGGAGCCATGTCGTAGTCGGTGAAGCGGCGGGAGCCATTCGGGAGCGTCTCGCTCGTGGTCCGGATCTGATTCTCGAGGCGGCTTCCGGGACTGAAGTCGAGGTCAACGCCCCCGACGAGGTGCGCCTTCGAGAAATCCCGGCGGTACTTCGCGAGGACCCCGAAGGAGTCGTTCTTGGTGTTGTAGACCGTCGGGTCGTAGGTGAGGGACCAGTTCGGAAGGAGGTCCATGCTGTCGTAGCGGAAGTAGGGAACGAAGCTCCACGAGGAGGGACCGGCGTCGCGCCTCACCTCGGTCGAAAGCCGGAAGGCGGTCACCGCGCGAAAGGAGATCGGGGTCAGGTTCAGGGTCGGGTCGTTCAAGTAGTCTTCTTCCTTCAGCGTCGACGTGCCCGCGGTCTCCTGATCGATGTCGCTGAAGGTCGCGAGGCTCTTGAAGCTCCAACCTCCTCCCGAGACTCGATCCCATCGGACAGAGCCGGTGACGCGGTCGTAGCCCGTCCGGTCGCGCCAGCCGTCGGTGTGCGAGAGGTTCACCTCGGCTCTCAGGCCGTTCGACCCTCTCACCAGCGAGCCGGACGCGAGCGCACGTCGCCAGCCGTAGCTTCCCCCTTCAGCGCTCACGTCGAGCCCCGCGCCTTCGAACGGACTCCGGGTCACTACGTTCACCACCCCTCCGATGGCGTCGCTTCCGTAGAGAGCGGAGCCCGGCCCCTTGGTCACCTCGATTCGATCGGCGGCAGGCACGTTGATCTCGTAGAGAGCGTTGTGATTGAAAAAGCCGGTCGAGCGGGTGGGGACGCCGTCCTCGAGATAGAGGTAAACGGGACTGGTGGTAAGGGGATGGCGGATCG
>DAISKN010000632.1:0-4294 GCA_036820975.1 Acidobacteriota bacterium
TCAGCCAGGTGGAGTCGGACGAGCCGCAGGTCACCGTCAACCAGCGCTTCGAGGTCTTCTTTCCCGAGAAGCGGCCGTTCTTCATCGAGAACGCGCAGTACTTCCAGACGCCCCTGAACCTGGTCTTCACCCGGCGCATCGCCGACCCGGAGCTCGGAGCGAGGCTCACGGGGAAGACCGGCCCCTGGGCGCTCGGCTTCATATTCGCCGACGACGAATCGCCGGGTAAGACGGCGCCGGAGCCGAGCCCCCTCTTCGGAAGCCGCGCGTACAACGGGATCGTGCGCGTGAGCCGCGACCTGTTCCAGCAGGGCGTGGTCGGGGGCATCTTCACGGATCGCGAGCTCGAGGGGGCGTGGAACCGCGTCGGGGGAGGGGACTTCCGCTTCAAGCTCGACCCGAACTGGTCCCTGACCGGGCAGGCGGTCGTAAGCGAGACCCGTTTCGCGGATGGAGCGACGCTCGACGGGCCGGCATACGCTCTGGAACTCGACCGCAGCGGCCGGCACTTCGAGACCAGCTTCGAGTACCTGGACGTGGCCGACGGCTTTCGCGCCGAGAACGGTTTCGTCACCCGGAGGGATATCCGGTCGGGAGATTTCTCGGCCCAGTACACGTTCTGGCCCGAAGGAGACACGGTGATCTCGTGGGGGCCCTCGATCTCGGTGGAGCGGGTCTGGGACCACGAGGGGACCCTGCTCGACGAGGTGTACGAAACGGAGCTCGAGCTCGAGCTCCTTCGCCGCACGTCGGCCACGGTATCCTGGAACTACAAGAACGAAGTCCTGCGGCCGAAGGATTTCGCGGCGATCGTGGAGAACCTGGCGTTTCCCCAGCAGCAGGCGGATCTGGAGTTCAACACGAGCTGGATCCCCGAGGCCACGTTCGCGCTCGAGATGGGATGGGGCTCGACCGTCAACTTCACCCCGCCGATCGGCGAGGTGCCGGAGTCCGCCGACGTCACGAGCCTCGATCTCACCATCACCCTCAGGCCCTGGCACCCTCTCACCATCGACAACACGTACCTCTCGACCCGGCTCTCCTCTCCCGAGGATGGATCGAAGATCTTCGACAACCACATCCTCCGCTCGAAGTGGAACTGGCAGTGGACTCGCGAGCTCTCGTTCCGCTTCATCGCCCAGTACGACGAGATCGACGCCGACGAGACCGCGACCTCGCTTCGCACCGAGAAGAACATGAACTTCGACGTGCTCGCGACCTACCTCGTGAACCCGGGGACGGCGCTCTTCGTCGGATACAACGGAAACGCGCGGAGCCTGGACCTGATGCCGCCGGAGTGGGAGCGGCCGCGGCTCACGGCGGCGGACGACCTGACGTACGACGCCTGGCAGGTCTTCGTGAAGCTCTCCTACCTGTTCCGGTTCTAGGCGAGTCAGCGGGTCATTGGGTGCCCGTCCCGGACCAGCGCGCGCGCAGGGCGTCCCGGTCGACGGGGACGCCGCGGAGATAGACCGCTTCGATCCGCCGCGTGTTCCGGATGTCCTCCAGGGGATTCGCTTCGAGCACGACGAAGTCCGCGCTCTTTCCCGCTTCGATCGTTCCCATGTCGGAAAAGCCCGCGGCCTCGGCCGAGTTGCGCGTCGCCGCGACGAGCACTTCGGCGGGCGTCATCCCCGAGGCCGTCATGTCTTCCATCTCGACATGGGGCGCCCAGGCGGTGTTGCCGTCGGTGCCCATGGCGATTCGCATCCCCGCCTCGTCGAGCCGCGCCAGGTTTCGCGCCTGGATTCCGAACCGGGCCCGGGCCTCCGGGTCCTCCGCCGACGCTGCCTTCAGCTCGGAAAGCTCTGCTTCCGGGATCGAGTCTCTCAGCCAGTCCAGATCCGTGGGAACGCCGCGGCCGGGCATGTTCGGCACCAGCACCAGGCTCGGGCGCTCCTTCACCATCGCCAGGAACTCGTCGTCGACGTCCCGATCGCGGACCCCGTGGGCGAACGCGTCTACTCCAGCTCTCAAGAGACCCTTCGCGTCCTCGAGAGCGAAAATATGGGCGGTGACTTGCAGGCCCTTCTGATGCGCCTCGTCGATGACTGGACCATAGAGCTCCGGGCCCAGCTTCTTGTATTGCCCGTTGCGGTCGTCCACCCAGATCTTGATGATGTCGACACCGCGGGCCGCCTCGTCGCGGACCGCTTGCCGGGCCTCCTCCTCCGTCTCGACCCAGTGGGGAACCTCCGACCGTCCCGGCTCCGGCGAGGTCATTCCTCGCCCCGCCGACCGGTACCGCGCCGCTCCGGCGACGGCCGAGGCGCGCAGGTCGAGAGGGGTCTCTTCCCCGTCGTGCCCCAGACTCATCGCCGCGCCGACACCGTAGTACGCGCGGCGCTCGAGGTCTTCGACGAGCGCTTCGCGGGTGGTGCTCAGATGCGTGTGGGCGTCGACGAGAGCGGGGATCACCGTCCGGCCCGTGAGGTCCACCCGGGTCGCGCCCTCGGGCGCCGGCACTTCGGTTGCGTCTCCAACGGAGACGAACCGGCCGGACTCTGCCTCGACGGTGAAGACCGCGTTCTCGAGGACACGGCCGTCGCCCACGATGAGCCTCGCTCCCTCGTAGTGCGTGAGGGGCAACCCGGCGGAAGGCTCGGGCTGGGGCGGAGGTCCCGAGCAGGAAGAAATCGTCGACAGGATCAGAAAGAGGTAGGCGGCGGTCGCCTGGGCGCGGGGTCGGGATATTCGACGTCGCATGAGTTGCCTCCCCATTCGCGGTGCCGCCGCGCATCTTATCGCGGATCGCCCTCGAGGCCATTCGCGAGGAAGGGAGGAACCCGGAGGCGATCACAAGGGCCATCATCGATCCCATCGTCTTCGCGCCCGCAGACCCTTCGATTACGGAAGCGGTTCTGAGACGCAGCTCAGGGGCGCCCCGGGTAATGCACTCGAGCAAACGCCACTTAAGCATTGTTCACTCCGGTTGCAGGGACTTCCAATCGGCAGTTTCGGCGCGCAGATTCCAGAGGGTCCACTCGTCTCACAGTATCCCGTGGGAAGGCACTCCGAATCCATCGTGCACTGCACGGGCTCCGGGACATTGCACTGGCCCGCCGCGCATGCCGTGCCGGAGGGGCAAACGACGCCGCACGCGCCGCAATTTTCCGGATTCTCGCTGAGGTCGACCACCACGCTGGTTCCAATGTCGGTCGCTTCACCGACGCTGACCGAGACCCCGGTAGAGTCATCGGGGCCTGGCCTGGTACTTCGAGCAGCACGTCGTGGTTTCCCGGCGGAACGTCATGCAACAAGAAGGCCCCGCTGGCGCCCGTGTAGACGACGAACGAGCTGCCAGGGATGTAAACCAGGCTGCGGGAGACCGTCGCACCGCAAGCGGAAACCTCGCCCAGGATTCTGCCACCGATTTCCCCCGGGTCCCCCTTGTCTCCCTTTTCCCCTGGCTCTCCTGGGGGACCCTGCGGTCCCGGTGGACCTGGAAGGCCCGGCTCTCCCGCCGGTCCTCGTTCTCCATCGGGCCCCGGCTCTCCCTGCGGGCCGGGCTCCCCCGCCGCACCCAACGTTACGTCCAACGATGCCACTAGAAAGCCTCGCAGCACGACCACGAGGTAGGTCCCGGGCTCGACCGCTGGCAGCTCCGCTTCGATGGCCTCTCCGTTCGAGGGAAGCACCACCATCAACTCGTCGAATGCACCCGAAGGCGCCCCGAAGAGCACCCGCGGGTTCGTGCCAAAGTTCTTGCCTTCGAGAAAGAGGCGTCCCTCGGAAAGGTCGGCGTGCGCACGGGTGATCACCGGAAGAGAGGGAACCGTCGCTTCGACGGGGATGCTTGAGACGCAAGCTACTAGGACTATTAGAGTTACCGCAAAGAGCTTCTCCGCGTTTCTGGAAGACGCGTGGTTTCCCGAGACTCTCATGGCGCAACCTCCTCAACCGAATTTCGAGCAGTCACAGGGATAAGCGTAAAGAGGAGGCGGAACGGAGTGAATTTTCTTCTTCCCTCGACTCGATGATAGGATTCCTGGCGTCAGCCCCTCTCCAACCAGGGCATGAAAGTTCCCGTCGGGCGGCGAATAGCGGCAACGTCCTTCACGCCCGGCCCGCAGAGGGGATCTTGTCGAACGATGTGACGGAGCTCCTCCGCCGCTGGAGCGGCGGCGATGGGGACGCGATGGGCGACCTCCTGCCGCTGGTGTACGCCGAGCTGCGTCGGAGGGCTCGCCGCGGCGGGGAGGCCTGACACCGTCGCCGAAGGTTGTGCCGCCCTTCACCGCGTGCATTCGTTCTGGAGCGGGCGCCGCTCCGAGAACGCTCTGCCACCGAACGA
>DAISKN010000633.1:0-4293 GCA_036820975.1 Acidobacteriota bacterium
CTCCACGTCGTAGACCAGCGCCTTGAGGGGCGATACATAGAGGATGCGGACTCCGGGGCTCGCGTCGGGATCGAGGCGACTCACCCGGTCGATGGCCCAGAGAAACGCGGCGAGGGTCTTCCCGCTTCCCGTGGGGGCGATGAGGAGAGCGTTTCTTCCCGAGGCGAGGACCGGCCAGCCGTCGCGCTGCACCCGCGTGGGTGCTTCGTGCGCGCTCTCGAACCAGGAACGGACGGCGGGGCGGAAGGACTCCATCGGCCGCAAACTACCGCGAACCGGAGGCTGTCGCTAGTCCGTCGCGAAACGTTGATGTATAAAGCGGGCATGCGCCTTCGAAGCTTGCTCGTTCTCGCCGGAGTCCTCGCCGGGAGTCCACTACACGCGCGTCAATCCCGCGAGGCGGACGTCATCGTCGTGGGAGCCGGAATCGCGGGTCTCTCCGCAGCACTCGAAGCCGCGCGTGGTGGAGCCAGCGTCCTCGTCGTCGACCTGTGGTCGATCTTCGGCGGCCACGCGGTCCTGTCTCATGGCGGGCTCGCCATCGTCGGCACTCCGGTGCAGGAAGCGCAGGGAGTCACCGACACGGCCGAGATCGCGGCGCGGGACTTCCTCGAGTGGGGCGAGGACGCGAACGAGCCCTGGGTCCGCTACTATGCGGCGAACTCGCGGGAGCAGATTTACGACTGGCTCACTTCCATGGGAGTCCAGTTCTCGGGCGCCCTGCGGATTCCTGGAAACAGCGTCGCCCGGTTCCACGAGCCCGTTGGACGGGGGCTCGGTCTCGTGAGCCCCATCTACCGCCACGCGGTACAGCACCCCGGAATCCGCTTCCTCTGGAACTTCAAGGTCGATTCACTGGTGGTGGAAGAGGGCCGGGTGAACGGCGTCGAGGGCGCGCATCTGCGGAGCTCCGAACGGGAGACGCTGGCGTCGGATTTCGTCGTCCTCGCGACCGGCGGGTTCCAGAGCAACCTCGACATGGTGCGCTCGTTCTGGCCGAAGGACGTGCGCTTTCCCGAGAGGCTCCTCGCGGGCTCGGGTCTCAACTCCCTCGGCTTCGGTCACCGGGTCGCCGAGAAGTCCGGGGCGGTGTTGTACCAGATGGACCACCAGTGGAACTACGCCACCGGCCTTCCCGATCCGCGCTATCCCGACGGCAAGCGGGGCCTGAATGCGTCGAACGACGACTCGATCTGGGTCAACGCCTCGGGGAAACGCTTCGTCAACGAGCAAAGCAGCAACAAGGAGCAGTTCTCCGCCCTGGTGTCCCAGGAAGGCTCGCGCTACTGGGCGATCTTCGACGAAAAAGCGAAGCGGCGATTCTCGATCACCGGCTCCGACTGGGCGGACTTCCGGGTGATCGAGGAGACGATCTTCGCAAATCCCGACCTGGTGAAATCCGCTTCGACGCTCGAGGCCCTGGCCCAGGCAGCCGGCCTTCCGAAGGAAGCGCTCGCGGATGCTGTCGCGCGCTACAACCAGATGGTCCGCGATGGAGTGGACAAGGACTTCGGCCGCAAGGGGCTCGAAGGCGAGATCGCCTCGCCGCCTTTTTATGCCGTGACGTTCTACCCGCTCGCGCGGAAGAGCATGGGCGGCGTCCGGATCGATACCGATTCCCGCGTCCTCGACAAGGACGCGAAACCGATCCCCGGATTCCTGGCCGCGGGAGAGGTCACGGGATTCGGGGGAATCAACGGGAAGGCGGGCCTCGAAGGGACGTTTCTGGGACCGTCGATCGTCACCGGACGGGTCGCGGGCCGCACGATCCTGAAGGAGATGGCGAAGTCGAAATCTCTCGCCGGTGTGCCCGAATCAAGCCCGCCTGCGCCGCCGACCGCGGGGGAAAAGTTCGAGAACGAAACCTGCGAGACCTGCCACGATCTCGCGACTCTGGTCGCGACGTCACGGCCCGGGTACTCCCATTTCGAGAAAGTACACCGCGTCGTGATGGAGAAGACCTTCGCCTGCCGCACCTGCCACGAGGAGATGTTTCCCATCGATCTGGACCGGCACCGGATCGACGCCCTGCGGCAGATCGACACCTGCAAGAACTGCCACGTGGCCACCGAGCGCTGACCTGCGCCGGCCGCGTGGTAAAATAGAGTGTGTTCTCCCACGATCCATCAGTAGAAGAGCGGCGAGCCCGGCGTCGAAGCGCTGTGACTCGCGTGCTGCGCGGAGAAGAGACGAAGCGGCTTCACGACGAGGATCTGGCCTCCATGTCCCCCGGGGAGCGAATGGCCATGGTCTGGCAGTTGACGCTCGAGTGTCTCGCCTGGACGGGTGGGGATGCAGACCAACCGCGACTTCAGAGATCTGTTTGCCGAATTGAACGCCGCCGGCGCTGAGTACCTCGTCGTCGGAGCTCACGCTCTGGCGGCGCACGGTCACGTGCGCGCGACCAAGGACCTCGATGTCTGGATTCGGGCCAGCCCGGAGAACGCCTCACGGGTATATCGCGCCCTTGGTGTTTTTGGCGCTCCGCTTCAGGGCCTCTCGATCGAGGACCTCGCTGGTCCGGAATTGATCTTCCAGATCGGTATCCCGCCCATCCGCATCGACATCATCACCTCCATCGATGGTGTCGAATTCGAAGCGGCCTGGCAGGAACGAATATCGTCGGAGTACGCCGATCAACGCGTTCCTGTTCTGTCCCGCCGACACCTGATCGAGAACAAGAAAGCTTCCGGTCGACTGCAGGATCTCGCCGACGTCGAGTTCCTCGAGAAGGGTGAGCGGGGCTAGTTTCCCGCGCGCCCGTCACGCACGCTTTCGCATCACCCAGGTCGTCATCGAGCGCTGGTTCTGGACCACGGTCGTCTTGAGGGGGTCGACGAGCTCCCCGTCCAGGCGCGCTCCCATGTCCGCGAGGAGCTCTTCGTCGACGAGATAGCGCGTGGATCCGTCGGGGAGCTTGAAGCGGCGGCCTTCGATCCGTTCGACCTGATTCTCGATTCCAATGGTCGAGGCGAGGCGGCAGAAGAAGATCCCTCCGGGCTTCAGCGGACGCCAGGAGCCGAGGAGCATCGCCTCGAACTCGCGGTCGTCGCGGGCGAAGTGGAGGACTGCGCTGCTGATGACGAAGTCGAAGGAGGCGTTGTCGAACGTAAGGGCTTCGAGAGCCTCGTCGCGGAAGTTCCTGGCGGGAAGATGCGGCGCGAGCTCACGGACGGCGGCGATTGCGCCCGGATCGACGTCGACACCGAAGACTTCGAAGCCCTCTCGAAGGAGATAAACGAGGTTGCGCCCCGAGCCACAACCCGCGTCGAGCACCCGGCTGCCGGGGGGGATCCTTCCCTTGAGGAGTTGGTCGAAGAGGTAGATGTCGATCGGACCGAACTGCGTCTGGAGATCCGGCATCAATTCGCCAGCCGATAGTCGAACCGCGCCACCGCGCCGTCCTCGGTCTCGACTTCGAACTCGATGGGCTCGCAGCAGTTCTGGCAGTCCTCGACGAAGCGCTGCCTCCCGCGGGTCAGGCTGACCGTGACCGCGGAATGCTCGAGGCAGGAGGGACAGCAGAAGGTGACGACTTCTTCCATGGTTGGGCGAGAGGGAATGATAGCCCGTTTCGCCGGCGAAGGCGGTACGTCCTACCGCTGCGCGTGTCGGCTTCCCCTTGGTGAACTTGTGGTAGGGAGGAACTCGCGCTGCAGCGAGTGCCGCCCCTCAAGGGCAGATCAGAGAGTATCCAGTTGGAGCGAGGCTTCCTTCGTGAGCGATGTCCCCCCGCGTGATCAGTGATCCCGAAGCCACCGTGGCGAGAAACGCCGTCACGGGAAAGCCGTTCTCCGCATAGTCGATCGCGGATTGAAAGATGTCCTTCAGTGGAAGCGTTCCGTACTTCCGGTGGATCGCGAACCATCCGGCGAGGTATGGCTGGAGGCAAAGTCGCGAGCTTTGACCGCCTGGTGGCAGGAAGCAGGAGAAGCTCGCGTTCTGGAGCTCGCGTTCTGACCGTGTGACCGGCTTTAACGGCTAGCCGAACAAATGTTATGATTCCGCCTGGGGGGCGTCGTGTATTCCGCCTATTTTGGATTGCGCACGAATCCATTCCTCCCACTCTCGGATCCGGAGACGATTCTTCGGAGTACCCAAGTCAGGGAAACGCTCCAGCACTTCCTACACGCGTGG
Organism: Acidobacteriota bacterium; assembly: GCA_036820975.1. GTDB lineage: Bacteria > Acidobacteriota > Vicinamibacteria > Marinacidobacterales > SMYC01 > DAISKN01. The sequence goes on from DAISKN010000633.1 coordinate 4,138, forward strand.
CAGAATCATCATGGCGTGTTCTTGCTCACCGGGGAGGTCGGCACCGGAAAGACGACGGCGATTCAGGCCGCGGTGGCAGAGCTGCCAACAAGGACTCCGGTTGTTTTCTTGCCGCCGACTCTCTCGACTTCGAGGGAGATTCTCGATGAGATGTGC
>DAISKN010000634.1:0-4292 GCA_036820975.1 Acidobacteriota bacterium
ACTTCGGCGAGCGTGGCCGCAGCGAAAGCGAAGGCCCGGGGCCCCGCGGCATTGATGAAAGAGCGAGGCGAGCCTAAATTTTGACGTCTCAGAATCCGCCTGCCACTCTCCGGATTCCCTTCGTTCGCCGGTGCACGGTATCTAGTCCGAGCGGCGAGACTCTCGCGATGCTCCTCGATCTATCGCTTCGCGGCGTCTACGTCGCGACCCACGAGCTTCGAACGTCGGGGGAAGAGGTCCTGGTGCGATTCCAGGTGCCGGGAAACGTGCGCGAGCTCTCCGTTCCGGGACTCGTCGCCTGGGTTCAGAAGGAGAAGACGCACCCGGTCCATGGTCTTCCCCAGGGATTCGGCGTCCGGTTCACGAAGCTCGACGTTGACGACATTCGCCTCATCGCGAGGGCGATACAGAGCTACTGCCAGTCGAATCCCATCTACCGGCAGTATCTGTAAGGTGGAGCCCGCAGAGCGCTCGCCTCGGCGGAGCCCGCCGCAGCGCAAGCGGAGGCGGGTTGACAACCCGGAGGGTTTTGCGGAACATAGACAAAACTAGGGCTTTACGGGTTCGTATCGCGTCACGGGAGGGTCATCCCAGCTAACGAGGTCGTCGGAGGGCGCTTCGCGGGGTCGCTTCGGTGCTCACCCCCCGGCAGGGGTGTGATCATCACGGATGCTCTTGCGGCGTCCGGGGAGCCTTCCCGTGGAGCGTAGCCTTCTTCTGAATACCAGCTACGAGCCGCTCCGGGTCATCACTTGGCAGAAGGCCGTCGTCCTCATGGTGAAGGAGAAGGTCGAGGTCATCGCCTCGTACGACCGGAGAATCCGCGGGGTCTCGGTGACCCTGGAGCTTCCCGCGGTCTTGAGACTCCTGCGGCGCGCCCGCATCGCCCGTCGACTGCACCAGGTCCCGTTCTCCCGAGCGAACATTTATCTACGCGATCGCTATCAATGCCAGTACTGCGGAAATCGTTTCTCGGCCGCGGACCTGACGTTCGACCACGTCACCCCGGCATCGCAGGGAGGGCGCAAGGACTGGGAGAACATCGTCACCTGCTGCATTCCGTGCAACCGGAAGAAGGGCGGGAAGACTCCGGAGGAGGCGGGACTGAAGCTGGTCCGCCAGCCGGGCCGTCCCTCGTACCTCGCGGCGCACGCCATCACCTACGGCATGGCGGAAGTCCCCTCGAGCTGGCGGGACTTCTTGTAACGGCTGTCGCGGCCGCCCCCGGAGCAATCGCTCCCGGAGCCTTCGGCCGCCTCGGGTGCCGGGCTCCGAATCGATGAGCGTCTCCGGAAGCCTCGCCACGATGCAGCTCGGGGACCTGCTGCAGTGGTGCGGAGCCAACCTCAAGACCGGGACCCTGCGGCTCAAGCGCGGCCCGATCGAAAAACAGCTGTTCTTCAAGGAGGGGCGGCTCTTCTCCTCCGTCTCCACCAGCCCGCGGGAGACGCTCGGCCAGTTCCTGATCCGCTCCGGACACATCACCGAAGAAGAGCTCTTCAAGGCGCTCATCGAGCAGGACCGGTCGAATCAGCCGCTCGGGAGAATCCTCGTCGCTTCCGAGCACATCACCGAGAAGGCGCTCGAAGACATCCTCAAAATCAAGACCGAGGAGTCCATCTACGACAGCTTCCTGTGGAAGGACGGCGATTTCATTTTCGAGGACGGGAAGCTGCCCCAGCAGATTCCGATCTCGCTCCCGCTCGACTTGACGGGACTGATCCTGGAAGGAGCGCGGCGGACGGACGAATGGGAGCGCATCCACGAGGTCTTCCCCTCCCGTCTCACGACTTTCGACGTCGACCACCAGGCGGTGGAGGAAGCCGAGGAGATAAGCGACGAGGATCGCAGGGTGCTGGAGCTCGTGGCGCGCGGGAAGAACCTCGCCGAAATCTCGCTCGAGCTCCACGCGGTCGAGTTCTACGCCGCCTCGCGCCTTCTCGAGCTCCACGAGAGGAAGCTGGTGCGGGTGCGAGAGACGGTCGAGGAGATCGACTACGACGCCCAGGTCCAGGTGCTTCGCGAGAAGCTCAAGGAGGGAGTGGGTCTCTACAACTCGGGACAGTACGAGAAGGGGCTCTCCGCGTTCGAGGAGGCGCTCTCCCTCGATCCCCAGAACAAGTACGCCCGGCTCTTCGTGATCAAGATCAAGCGGATCCTCGAGGATCTCCAGAACGTGGCCGACATACCCCTGAACGGGGTGCCGCGGCTCAAGGTCACCCTGGTGGAGCTCGCGCAGCTGGATCTCGATCCTCAGGAGGGCTTCGTGCTCTCCAGGGTGAACAGCGAGTGGGACGTCGATTCCATCACCAAGATCTGTCCCATGGGAGAGCAGGAAGTGCTCATCATCTTCAAGCGTCTCTTCGACCAGGGGCTCATCGAGTTCGACGAGCCCCGGTGAAGCTCATGCTAAGATGAGCCCGACTCCGAAGCCGGAACCTACGACGTGACTTCAAAAGAGCCTCGGGTTCGAGGCGTCGAGCCGCCGCACGCGGTTCCCGGCGGGCGCATCCTCCTTCTCGGAGACGGCTTCGACCCGACGCGCGCCCACGAGCATCGCGTCTTCTTCGGCGATCGCCGCGCCCAGGTGACTCGCGTCTCCCGTACCCACATCTCGGCGATCGTGCCTTCCGGGGCGATGCCCGAAGTGCAGGTGAGCGTCGCCGGAAGCCTCAGCGCTCCCTTCCGGGTTTCGGTCGCGACGATGCTCGCGGAAGAGCTCCAGCCCGTCGCCAATCCCGCGTTCGATCCCGACGGGAGCCTCTACGTCACGCTCAGCGGCAGCCGCGGCGAGAAAGTCCCGGTCTCGATCTTCCGCGTCGAGCCGGACGGCGAGCTGAATCCGATCGCGAACGAGATCGTGAACCCCACCGGCCTCGCCTGGGGGCCCGACGACTGCCTCTACGTCTCGAGCCGCCAGGAGGGATCGGTCTATCGGATCCCGCCGAACCGGGAACCGGAGATGATCGCCGACGAGCTCGGTGTCGCCACCGGAATCGCCTTCGATCGCGAGGGTATTCTCTACGTCGGCGACCGCCGGGGGACGGTGTTCCGGATCGAGCCGAACGGCGAGCCGCGCACCTTCTGCCGGCTCGAGCCCTCGGTCTCCGCCTACCACCTCGCGTTCGACGCGGAAGGAGACCTGTTCGTCACCGCGCCCAGCCTCGCCACGGTCGACCCGGTGTACCGGGTGAGCCGCGAGGGCGAGGTGGAGGTCTTCCTCAGCGGTTTCGGCCGACCCCAGGGAATCGCGTTCGATGCCGACGGAGACCTCTACGTCGCCGAGGGGCTCGCCGGCGATAGCGGCCTCTACCGGATCTCCCCCGAGGGAGAGGAGGAGAAGGTAGTCACCGCGCCGCCCCTCGTCGGCCTCGCGTTCGACGGAAAGGGCGGAGTCGCTCTCGCGGGCACGAGCGCGGTGTTCCAGCTCGAGCTGGGCGTGGCGGGGCTTCCTCTGCTCTAGTCAGCAGTCGAAAGACGCATTCTTGACCAAGCCTGCGCGGCGTTCGACTTCGCCGAGGCTTCGTCGAAACCCGCGCCGTAGCCCGAACGGGCGGAGGCGGGAGCACGGCCCGAATGGGCCGCCGGCGCCTTCGGGCCGGGGGTGCCCGCGGCACGATGCACTAGCGGACTCGTTGGAGCTTTCCCCGGATCTCCTCGGCTCTCGAACCATCGCTCTCTCCCGCGAGAAACGCTTCCGCGTCCTCGATCGCGAGCGCTCGAAGCTCCTCCGTCGCCTCCCGCTCGTAACGCTCGAGCGAGCAGAGCGCGAGCCGGTATCGGTCTTCGGACGCTTCGGTACCGATCGCCGCAACCGTCCGGCGCAGCGCGTCGCAGTCCGCGAGCGCCGCGCCGGGAGATGCGGCCGACGCCGGCCGCGCCCGGACGGCGTTCTCCGGAACCGGCGCGTTCTCCCGGGGCTCCCGGGCGGCTGCCCGGAGAGAGGACACGTCCACCTCGTTCGACTCCAAGGATACGTCGGATTCCTCGGGCGGGACCGGCGGCGGCGCCTGCGAATCCACGGATATGGTCCCGGACTCCGCCGCCTCGGGAAGCGCTTCCCGGGAGCGGCGATCGAGGTCATCCACCTCGGCTGGGGCGGCCGGAGCACCGACAGCTTCCTCGCCGAGCCCCCGGGAAGCCCCTGGAACTACCGGGGGAAGGTGCTGGGGGCGAAGGCGGACCTCGTCGTCTCGGAGTTCGTCAACGATGCCTGGATGGGCCCGAAGGAGGTCGAGGAGCGGTACGGGAGGATCCTCGGCGACCTCCGGGCGACCGGGGCCGAGTGGATC
>DAISKN010000635.1:0-4289 GCA_036820975.1 Acidobacteriota bacterium
CCCGCCCGAGCCCAACGGCTACCTCCACATCGGACACGCCAAGGCCATCTCGGTGAACTTCGGCATAGCCGACGAGTACCACGGGATCTGCAACCTGAGGTTCGACGACACCAACCCGGTGAAGGAGGACGTGGAGTACGTCGAGTCCATCCAGCAGGACGTCCGCTGGCTCGGATACGACTGGGAGGACCGGCTGTTCTTCGCTTCCGACTATTTCGAAGAGTTCTATCGATGCGCGGTGAAGCTGATCGAGAAGGGCAAGGCCTACGTCGACAGCCTGAGCGCCGAGGAGATGCGCGAGCATCGGGGGACCTTGACGGAGCCCGGCAGGGAAAGCCCCTACCGCAACCGTTCGGTCGAGGAGAACCTGGACCTCTTTCGCCGGATGCGCGAGGGCGAGTTCGAGGAAGGAGCGCACGTTCTCCGGGCCAGGATCGACATGGCCTCCGGAAACCTGAACCTGCGGGACCCGACGCTGTACCGGATCCGGAAGGCGCCCCATCATCGCACGGGCGACTCGTGGGTCATCTATCCCATGTACGACTACGCCCATCCGCTTTCGGACGCGATCGAAGGGATCACCCACTCCCTCTGCTCGCTGGAGTACGAGGACCATCGTCCGCTCTACGACTGGGTGGTGGAGGAGGCGGAGACTCCCTTCCGGCCCCGTCAGATCGAGTTCGCGCGGCTGAAGCTCAGCTACACGGTCTTGAGCAAGCGGAGGCTACTGCGGCTGGTGCGCGAGGGCTTCGTCGGCGGCTGGGACGATCCGCGGATGCCGACGCTGAGCGGAATGAGGCGGCGCGGCTACACCCCGGAGGCGATCCGGACGTTCTGCGACCGGATCGGCCTCGCCAAGAGAGACAGCCTGGTGGACGTCGCGCAGCTCGAGCACGCGGTGCGCGAGGACCTGAACGCGCGCGCTCCCAGGGTGATGGCGGTTCTCGATCCGCTTCGCCTGGTGATCGAGAATTATCCCGAGGCCGAGGTCGAGGAGATCGACGCGGTGAACAACCCCGAGGACGAGACCGCGGGGACCCGCAAGGTTCCTTTCTCCCGCGTGCTCTACATCGAGCGAGAGGATTTCCGCGAGGACCCGCCCAAGAAGTTCTTCCGTCTCGCGCCCGGGCGCGAGGTCCGTCTGCGGTACGCTTATTTCGTCACCTGCACGTCGGTGGTGAAGGACGAGAACGGTAACGTCGTCGAGCTTCGCTGCACCTACGACCCCGCTACCCGCGGGGGCTCGCCTCCCGACGGCCGCAAGGTCAAAGCGACGCTCCACTGGGTCTCGGCGGCCCACGCCCGTGATGCCGAAGTCCGCCTGTACGATCGACTCTTCACCCGCGAGAACCCCGACGACGTCGAGGAAGGCGAGGATTTCACCGCCTCCCTCAACCCGGAGTCGCTGAAGGTCGTTTCCGGAGCCAAGGTGGAGCCAGGCCTCGAGTCCGCCGCCCCGGCGACGTTCTATCAGTTCGAGCGGCAGGGCTACTTCGCCGTCGATCCCGACTCGACGCCCGGAAGGCTGGTGTTCAACCGGACCGTATCCTTGAAGGACGCCTGGGCCCGGATCGAGGCCCGCGGGCCTCAGGCCGGCTGAGGCCGGTTGATCACCGTCTCTTCCAGAAAGGGCCCCGTGGTCTTCGTCGAACGGAAGAAGCCCTTCTGGAAGAGAGCGTGACTCAGGAGCAGGACCATGAAGTCCGTCATCGCTGACTCGTCGAGCACGCGCGCCACCGTCTGGCAGCGGATGAGCCGCATGTAGATCTCTACCTCGTCCGCGGTGAGAGTGTTGACGGCGATGCCGCAGCTCTCGTTGAGCGCCAGCTCGTACTGGATCGGGGGGAGCTTACCCGAGAGCTTGTCCAGCGCCTCGACCTGCTGCATCCCCTCGACCACCAGGTTATCGGTCGACTCCTGGATGGTCTGGGGCATGGCCGCTGCGGGGAGATCGTGGATCTCGTACGATCCCCTCGAAAGCGCCAGCAGGCGGTAGAGAGCCTTCTGACTACGGACGGCCCCGTACTCGCAATGGATCACCGCCCCCTCACGAAGGTAGATCTTCGCTTCCTCGTGCAGGATTCGGATCAGGATCAGCGCCGAGGCGAGCCGGCGCGAAAGCTCGGTCAGGAGCTCGGGAAGCGTCGCGTCCCTCCGTTCACGCGGAGCGGACGGCGCCTCCGACGACGGCTCCTCCCGAAACGGAAGGATGTTTCCGACGGTTCCCACGGGAAAGCTCGCATCGTTCCCGGAATCCGAATCGTCCTCGTCGCTCCTCGGCACGAGGCGCACGACGAGGGTGAACTCGCCGATGCGGATGCAGTCTCCCGGGTTCAGCTTCTTGTGGCGGACCGCCTCGTCGTTGACGTAGGTGCCGTTGGTGCTCCCGAGATCGCGCACGAACAGGCCTTCGACCTCGCTCAGGATCTCGGCGTGGTAGCTCGAGACCCGGCGCGAGCGAAGCCTTATGTCGTTGGTGTGATGGCGTCCGACCGCGACCCGGAAGGTCTCGTTCAGATCGAAGGCGTGGACTTCCTTGTCGGTCGCGAGCTCGAGCACCATCGCGTGGTTCGGCGCGATGATGGCCGTCATCTCCGCGGTGCTCATGCGCCTGATCGCGAGCAAGGGACGTGCCATGCACCCATCTCCTGGAAGATGAGTCATTTCGATTGGAAGCGAGATCGGGGCTAAGCGGGGATCGTGGGGAACGCCCCGTGCCCCGGGGTGGCGATCCTACGGATGCCTCGGGGATAATATCGGCCGACGATGCAGCCGGCTCTGATTCCGCTTCTATTGGGCACGGCTCTTTCCGTCGAGCTTCCGATCTACGTCGGGAGCGAGCTTTCTCCCGCTGTGCTCGAGCGCGCGCTCGCCGAATCGGATCGTCTGTTCGACGCGGGCGGAATCCGATTTCATTGGAGGTTTTTGCCCGGAGCGCCGCTGTCGTCGGCGACGGCGACCATCGTGGTCCTCGCGCGGCCCCATGAGGCCGTCGTGAGCGGATGCAGCCGCGACCTTCACGACCATCGCCTGGGCCACACCCACCTGGGCGCACGACGGGTTACGCTCTGGACCGAGCAGGTGGCCCGGGCGGTCGCCGGTAGCTGGGATCGGAAGGACGCCCCGCGAGTCGACGAGAGCGCCCTCGGAACCGCCCTCGGCCGCGTCCTTGCGCACGAGCTCGGCCATCTGTTCCTCCGGCTGAACGGTCACACCGAGAACGGGCTCATGAGAGCTAGCTTCTCCCATCGCGCTCTAGTCGGGAAGAGCGACCGGGCTTTTCGCCTCTCCGAGGAAGACCTGGAGCGCGTGAGGGCGGCGATCACGCGGCTCCAGGGCGGACTCTAGCGGCGGGCTCCGCTTTCGCAACGCTTCGCGGGACGTCCATCGAAGCCCCAGACAGCGGGGCACCGATCAATGATGAAATTTCCGCGCCATCTCCAGGAGCTCGACCCTCTGCTCCGGGGTGAGAATCCCCGCGAGCTCGGTGAGAGACCCGCTCAGCTCCTTCGAAGCCCGGTCGAAGAGCTCCACCTGATTCTGCCGCAAGCGCTCGATCGCCTCGGGGTCGAAGCTCGCCTTGGTCATCTCCTCGATCAGCGTCTCGTGGTTCGAGCGATGCTCCTGCACGAGAGGGAGGAGGTCGTCGAAGGTCTCGGAGACGAGCCGTTTCGCCTGTCCCTTCTGGTCCTCCGTGGCATCGACCCGGGTCAGAATCCAGTCCGTCGCGAGCGCCATGTGCTCGCGCGCGACCTCCGGATCCTGGTGGCGGAAGATGCCGCGCCGGCCGTGGCCCCCTTCGAGATATCCGGCGGCAAGCGCCCCGGCTCCCATTGCGACCGCCCCCGAAAGAACCACGCCGAGAATCCCCCCGGCCGTGAGCCCCGCCCAGAATCCGTGGCGCGAGCGCCTCCGGGTCGCATGCTCTTCCCGGTTCCTGCTGTCGTTACTGTCCGTCATCGTCGTTGCTCCTTTGCTTGATGCTCGCCTCGCTCTTCGCTCGGCTCGCTCGCAGATGCGAGCGCTCCGCTCGTGCGTGACGAGATTCTTAAGGACAGTACGACCCACGCGATTTCCGCGCCGTTTCCGAAAGGTAAAGTATTGTGAAGCTTCAGCGGGCGAGGATCGGGATCAGCTTCAACAGGAAGGGGTCGAGCGATTTCTTCCGGGTCCAGGTCTCTTCGAGCGGCGTCGTCGTGAGCCGGCCGGCGACTTCTCCCACCATGACGTCGGTCTTCCCCTCGGAGATCGCGTCGACGGCGTAGGCGCCGAGCTTGGTCGCCAGGATC
>DAISKN010000636.1:0-4283 GCA_036820975.1 Acidobacteriota bacterium
CAAGCGGCCCCACAAGCCGGATGCGGCGCTCCTCGAGGAGTCGGGCCTCGACCCCGCGCGCTACGCCGGCCATACGTTCTTTCGCGGCGAGGGATGCATCCAGTGCTCGGGCACCGGCTACAAGGGCCGGAGCGCCATCAGCGAGCTGCTCGACTTGAGCGACGAGATTCGCGAGATGCTGATCATGAGACGGCCTTCCGCCGACATCAAGAAAGCGGCGAAGAGGTCGGGAATGAGCTTCCTCCGGGAGTCGGCGGTGGCGCGAACCCTCACCGGACAGACGACGCTCGAGGAGATCAACCGGTCGACTTTCGTGGAGACGTCGTAGGCCGCATGAACAAGAATCCCGTCCTGAGCTGGCTGATGGATCCCGAGCCTCCCGGACTCGGAATCGACATTCGCTCGGACGCGATTTCCCTGGTGCGGCTCTCCGACAAACGTCGGCCGCTCGAGATCGATCTTTCGTTCGTGGCGCCGATCGCGCCCGGGCTCCTGCATTTCCACATGCTCGAGCCCAATATCCTCGACGAGGATGGCTTCCTGAAAGCGGTCGAGAGCGCTCTCCTGCGCGCGGGACTCGGGGGAAGAAAGCGCGTCGCGCTCTCGATTCCCGACCACCTGGCGCGGATCGCGTTGATGGAGCTTCCGGACCCGCCCCGATCGACCGCCGAGCTGGTGGAGTTCCTGAAGTTCCGGATGAAGAAGTCCATCCCCTTCGACGTAGAGCGCGCGAGGGTCGCGTTCGAGAGGCTGCCGGGCAAGGCGCCGAGGTTTCTCACCGGGGTTATGCACGAAGCGGTGGTCTCCCAGTACGAGGACGTCTTCACCCGGCTCGGGTTCCAGGTCGGCCTGGTGATTCCTTCGAGCGTGAGCCTCCTCCAGCTTCTCCGTCCCGTCGCCCGGCGGGACCTGGCTCCGGGCGACGACTACTTCTTCGTCAACGCGGAGCGCGAGTACTTCTCCGTCAGTCTGGTGAGGGATCGGGACGTCCCGGCGCTCACCCGGACGCTCGGGCTTTCCGCCGAAGACGGAGTCGCGCGGATCTACGGCGAAGAGGATCTGCTGCAGGAGCTCATCCCCACCGCGATCTACTATCGCGAGAAGCTCGAAGGCCAATCGCTGGCCAGGGTCTACTATCGTTCCCTGCGGCCCGACTTCGTGCACCTTCGCGAGATCCTGGAAGAGCAGTTCGAGGCGCCGTCGGAGCCGTTCAACCTGGCGAAGGCGATCCCCGTCGCCCGCGACGTCGGCCTCGACGCGGAGGCCGCGGACGCCGTCGCCGCCGCCGCCGGCGCCGCCCGGGGAAAGGCGGCATGAGCCCGGTGAACCAGGAGAAACGTGGCTAACGAGTTCAACTTCGCCCGCGAGCCGTTCGTGAACGAGCGTCTGCCGCGCGCCGTGGTGGTTCTCGCGATCGCCGCCGTCGCCGTGGCAACGGCGTTCCACGGATTCCTCCTCACCCGCTACCTCCTCCGCGAGCAGGAGGCGCTCGACGTGCGCGTCGCGGATCTGCGTCGGGAGATCTCGGATACCGACGCTCGAATCGCCGCCGCTCAGGGCTCTCTCGCCCGCAACCGGACGGAGCTCGGCAGCGTCCAGACTCAGTTCCTGACGACCCTCTTCCGCCGCAAGAGCTTCTCCTGGACGGGCCTGTTCAACGAGCTCGAGGAGATCACCCCGCCCTCGGTGCGCATCACCACGATCGCGCCCTCCGAGGAAGAGGGCGAGATCACCGTCACGATGACGGTGGTGGGACGGACCCTCAAGGACGTTCTCGAGTTGGTGCGCGGCCTGGAGTCGAGCTCGTTTTTCGCGACCATCTATCCCGTGGACGAGGCGAACCTCGAGGACGAAGACCGGGGAGAGACGGGGATTGCGGCCACGCTGAGGCTCGACTACGTGGAGGACGTCCGCGATCCGGCGGTGTCTTCTCCGATGGGTCTCGAAGCCCCGGAAACGCCTGAGATTGGAGCGCCGGAAGCGCCCGAGGCAGAAGTCCCGTCGGATTTCGTGGGGCCGTTGAAGCCCGAGGAGCCAGTCGAGGAGGAATCTCCGTGAGCGAGCTGCGCGCTCTGATCGAAAGCCTCCTCGCCCGGCGCCGGACGTTTCTCTGGCTGCTTTTGGTCCTCGTCGCGAACGGCGCGATGTTCGCGGGAGTCACCCGTCGCCTCGCGAACAAGCAGGAGCGGCTTGCCTCCGAGCTCGAACGGCTCCGCGCCGAGCTCGGAGAGAAGCAGGAAGAGCTCCGGACGCTCTCGGAGTCCGAAGCCCTCGTGACGCGGAACGCCGAGGCGGTCCGGCGGTTCTGGACCGACGTGGTTCAGGAGCGCTCCCCCGGCCTTACCGATGCCTGGGACGAGATCGACCGGCTGGCGGGCGAGACCAACGTGCTTCGCGGAAGGACCGGATACGACCGGGAGGTCCTCGACGTCGGTCTCGAGCAGATCCACGCGACGATGCCGGTCGAAGGGGACTATTTCGACCTGGTGCGGTTCATCAATCGCCTCGAGCGGTCGGAGCGTTTCTTCCTGGTCGAGCGGATCAGCCTCTCGCAGAGCGAGACCAACGACGCGGGAATCCAGCTCGCCTGCAGCATCGCGTTCTTCCTGAAGTCCGGCGCGGGCGACTCGGGGGCCGGGCCATGAGGCAGGAAGGCTTCACCTACCTCGAGCTCATCATCGCCACGGTCCTGCTCGCGGTCCTCGCCTCCGCCATCGTGCCGGTGGCCGAAGTGGCGGCGAAACGGGCCAAGGAGGCGGAGCTGCGGGCGGCGCTTCGCACCATGCGGACGGCGATCGACGAGTACAAGCGGGCGGTCGACATGGGAGCCATCGGCGGGACCGACATCGAGCTCGGAAGCGAGGGCTATCCCGAGAAGCTGGAGGTCCTGGTGGAGGGGGTGACCCAGGTCGGAACTCCGGGGAAGAAGCTCAAGTTCCTTCGCCGGATTCCCATCGACCCGATGACCAATTCCACCGACTGGGGAATGCGCTCCTACCAGGACGAGCCCGACGCCGGCATCTGGGGAGGCCAGAACGTCTACGATGTTTTCACCAAGTCGACGGCGATCGCACTCGATGGATCGAAATACAGTGACTGGTAGGAGCGTCGCCGCGGCCGGATTCACCTTCATCGAGATGGTGATGGTGATCGTGGTGATGGGGATCCTTCTGAGCATCGCCATCCCCGTCTATCAGGCGCAGGTTCGCACCAGCAAGGAAGCCGTGCTCAAGCACAACCTGGCGATTCTCCGGGAGCGGCTCGATCAGTTCAAGGCGGATCGAAACAAGCTTCCCTCGAGCCTCCAGGAGCTGGTGGAGGGGGGCTACCTCCGCGAGATCCCCGAGGACCCGATGACCGGCGGCCAGGAGTGGGAAGAGGTCTTCGCCGAGTACGACCCGAACGAGCCGGATGCCGAGCCGGGAATCGAGGACGTGCGCAGCCGGTCGCCCGAGACCGGCTCGAATGGGACGCCGTACGCCGAATGGTGACGAAACGGATCGGTTCGGGACGCCGCATCCTGCTGGCGGCGGCGCTCGCCTCGGCCTGTTCCAACCCCGACGAGATCACGACGGGAGGGGCGCCCTCCGGGGTCTCTACCCCCGCGAGAGGCGGCCCGCGGGCCGGCGCCGCGCCCGCGGAGAATCTCGATCTCGAAGCGATGCTCTCTCCGGTTCCGGAGTACGAGGGAGTGGGCCGCAACCTCTTCGCCTTCGGCCCGCCCCGCCGGTCGGCGAACGATGTCGCGGAGCGAGCGGCAGCTCCGCCGGTCGAGACCGCGCCGCGCCCGACACCACCACGGCCGGCGCCGCGCCCGGGGCCTGCCCCGTCCGCGCGCCTCGACATGAAGTACGCGGGATTTCTCGAGAAGACCGGGCCCGATGGGGGCAAGGCGAAGTACGCGATTTTTCTCGACGGGAACGAGATTCTCGCGGGGACGGAGGGGGAGCTCCTCGCGAACCGGTTCACGGTGGTCGAGATCGGCCTCGAGTCGGTTACCGTCTCCCCCACGGGATCCAGTGCCACCCAGCGCATCCCGCTGCAGTCGAAATGAAGGACCCGAGGACCCCCCTGATGAGCCTGATGAGCCCGATGAGCCTGACGAGCCTGACGATAACGGTGAGAACGAAGATGCAATCCTCCGTGCGACTCGCCCTCGTCGGTCTCGTCGCGGCGCTCGTCGGTCTTTCGATATTCGGCTGCGGCGCCGCCTCCGGCGCCTTCCGGCGAGGGACCACCGCCGCCCAGCAGGGCAACTGGGATGCCGCGGTGGTGCACTACAC
>DAISKN010000637.1:0-4282 GCA_036820975.1 Acidobacteriota bacterium
CTCTACGTCGTCCTCGTGCTCGTGCTGGGAAGGGGCCTTTCCGATCCGGTTCGCGACCCTTTCGCCCACCTGCAGATCCTGGGACTGAGCCTTCCCCTGACGCTCGGGCTCCTCGTTGTCTCGAGCTGGGCGATTCTCATTGACGCCCCTCACGTCTTCGCCACCCTGGCGAGGACCTGGCTCGACCCGGACGAGTGGAGCGAGCGCCGGTCGATACTGCTGGGCTCGACCGCTTGGTTTCTCCTCGGACCCGCGGTCATCCTGGGACCCTACGCACTGGGCGCCTTGGTTCCGCTCCCGCCGGAGACGTTGGCCCTCCCCTCTTACCTGTTCTTCGTCTTCTTCCGGTTATGGGCCTACTACCACGTGGTCCGCCAGCACTGGGGATTCCTGGTTCTGTACAAGCGGAGGAACGAGGACTTCGCGGATCCCCTCGAGAACCGCGTCGATGCCTGGTTCTTCAACGCCGCCCTCTACCTTCCGCTCCTTCTGTTCATGACCGCGCCCTGGTACCGGGAGACGGGAATGCCGGATCTCGGACTCGATCGGCCTCTCTGGCGTGGCCACTCCGCGGCCTCGGTCCTGCATCCGTTGATGCTCGCCGCTTACCCGGCGGCGATCCTCTCGTACGTCGCCTTCCAGGCACTCCGATACCGGCAGCGAAGGCCTCGGAACGGACCGAAGCTCCTGTTTCTCCTCTCGATCGTTCCCCTCCACCTCGCGGTGTTCTCGGATCCGCTTCTCGCGCTCTTCGTGGTCCCCGTCGTCACCGTCGGGCACAACCTCCAGTATCACCGCATCGTCTGGGCCTTCGCGCGAAACAAGTACCTCTCGAGATCGGAGCCGTCGTTTCGCTGGGCCCGAAGCGCCTTCGCCTCCGTCCCTCGGTACTTCGCCCTCGGGCTTCTGTTCACGCTGCTCCTCTATCAGGGACCCTGGGTCGAATTCGTGAAATCGGGGCTCGCCCGGATGCTCGACGCCGGACTCGAGGGGCTGGGCCTTCTCGCCGGCCTCGCGCGGCCCGAGGAGACGGCGATCGGCGCCAGGGTGGCGGCGACGCTTTTCCTCGGTTGGGCCATGCAGCACTACTACCTCGATTCCAAGATCTGGAGGGTGCGCCGCGACAAGAAGCTCGGCGAGCACCTTAGATTGAGCTGAGTCTTGATTCGGAGCGCGCCGGTCCCGTAAGATCGAGCTACTCCCAATTCATGAACGACGGACCACGCCCTCCCCTGGGCCGCGGACTACTGAGCGGCGGCTACGTGCTCGTATCGCTCGGGCTCGGGATCGCCTTCGGATACTGGGCCTCCGACTGGGAGATGCGCTTCTTCCCGACGGTGGTGGCGGCGATTCTGCTGCTCATGACCGCCGGTCTGTCGCTATTCGCCCTCGGAGCGCAGATCGAGAGGGAGAAGGACGGTCTTCGACGGATCGGGCGCCGTGCCGCGGTCTCCGCCGCGTTCGCCGTCGCCGCCCTCGGGGGCATCGGCGCCGTCGCGCTCTCGAGCCGATCCACCGCCCTCACCACCCTGGAGGACATCGATCTCCGCCGTACTCACGAGCTCGACGCCCGCTACTTCCGCGAGCTGGATCGGACGCTTCGCGGGCTCGTCGCGCGCATGGAATCGCGTCGCGATCTCTTCGCCGGTGACGACGCGCGGCTGCCGACGGACGAGGAGGAAGCGTTTCTCCTCGACGTCTGGGGGAGCTTCCTCGACGCCGCCATGGCGCTCGACGGGCTCCGTCGCTTCCACGAGGATTTCTATCGCTTCGACCTGTCCCGAATGGAGCGCGCCCGGCACGTGAAGAGCTTCCTCCTCACGTTCGGAAGCGAGCTCTCCCTGTTCGAGACCTCTTCCGCCCTGGTGTCGCTCATCGGAGCGAACGAGAACGTGGAGCGCTTCCTGAACGTGCCTCGCCCCGATCGCGGGCTCGAGGCGGGGAGCGTCACCCGACTCCGCGATGAGCTCTCGGGGCTCACCGACCTCGGACGAGTCGTCGCCGGCAAGCGCTATCTCTCCTACCTCGATCAGGTGCACCAGGCCCGCTCCGAGCTGGCGGAAGAAAGCTTTTCCTGGCTCTGGAACGAGGTAGACCGCTACGTGAGCCGGGCGGAAAGGCGGGGGACGGTCCAGGCGGTCTCGATTTCGGCCGCGAGCGACTTCGCGCCCATTCTGCGCGGTGTGAAGCGCGTGAGCTTCCCCGTGCAGAAGGAGGTGGCGGAATGGATGGGCGACACGCGGGTGAAGCGCCCGGCGGGCCACTACCTCGTCTCCGCTTCCCAGGCGCTGAAGATGGAGGAGAGCCTCGAGCCCGGAGACGTCCTTCTCAGCCGGAAGAACTGGTACCTGTCGAACCTCGGGCTTCCCGGTTTCTGGCCGCACGCGATTCTCTACGTCGGCTCGAACGAGGCCGTCGCCTCGCGGTTCGATGCCGACCCCGAGGTCCGCGAGTGGGTCCGGCGCCTGTCGGGACGAGAGATTCCCTTCTCGAGCTACCTCGAGGAGACTTATCCGCTCGCCTGGGAGCGCCGCGCCGCCGCCGGCGTGGACGGGCCGCCGCTTTCCGTGATCGAAGCGGTGAGCGAGGGCGTCATCCAGAACTCCGTCCACGGCGCATCGGGCGACTTCATCGCCGGGCTGAGGCCTCGTCTTTCGCCTCTGGTGAAGGCGCAGGCGATCTTCAAAGCCTTCTCGTTCCTCGATCGCCCCTACGACTTCGACTTCGATTTCGCGACGGACCACGCCCTCGTCTGCACCGAGGTGGTGTGGCGCGCGTACCGGACGTCGGGAGAGGGGCTCGACCTCGAGCTTCGCTCCATCGCAGGGAGGCTCACCCTTCCCGCGAACGAGATCGCGCGGTCCTTCCGCGACGATGCCGGGAGAGAGGTTCGCCGCTTCGACTTCGTCTACTACCTCGAAGGCCGCGAACGGGAGGAGAGGGCGGAAGTCGCCGGCGTCGAGTCCTTCCTCGCGACCGTCGAGCGTCCCAAGTGGAGCTTCGCCGCGGGCGAGTAGTCACACGCCTCGGGGAAAGCGCACGGGCTCCTGCTCCGGGAGCGAACGCACCCAGTCGAGAAGGGTCTCGACCGCATCCTCTCGCCCGCCATGGGCGGCGAGCGCCGCGAATTTTCGCTCGATCTCGCGAGGGCTCAGGGGAAGCTCCGGGTCGCCCCTGGGGTGCGAGGTCTCGGCCTCGAGCGTGTTTCCGCTCAGGAGGCGCACCCGGACCCTGGCCGGCCACTCCCGCGGGTAGCGGGATTCGATGTCCGGCTCGATCCGGGGATGGACCTTCGACGTCAGATCCCGAACCCTCGGGTCGCGCAGCGAATCTTCCCCGAAGGCGTCGAGGCCCGCCTCCCCGCGAAGAAGAGCGGACGCGACGCAGAACTGCAGGCTGAACTTGGCTTCGTAGGGAGTGGAAGGCTCCGGCCGGTCGCAGAGCGAAAGCGTGGCGCCGTAGGTATCGACGTCGATCGACCGAATCGGCTCGGTTCCGATGCGGGAACGAAGTGCGAGGGCGCAGTCGATGGCGGCGTGCGTGTGTCTGCACGAGGCGTGGGGCTTCAAGGAGACGCCGTGGATCTTCAGCTTTCCGGAGCCGAGCCCCGCGAGTACTCGATCGGGGTCGGCGTCGGGAGCCGTCGCCCGAAAGAAGCCTCTCTCTCCCTCGAGGATGCGCGACGGGCCGGTGAAGCCGCGCTCGGCGAGAAGGGCCGCGAGGACACCGTTCGACGCGGCGCGCCCGGCGTGAAGGTGCTTCGACATCGCGCCTTCGGCGTTGAACTCCCAGAGCCCGGAGGACTGGGTCCCGGCGTTTCCGAGTGCCCACACCATCCGCTCCTCGTCGAGGCCGAGGAGCCACGAGGCGGCGGCGGCGGCGCCGAAGACTCCGCAAGTCGAGGTGTTATGAAAATAGAAGTAGTGCTTCTTGCCGACGGCTTCACCGACCCGGATGGCGATTTCGTATCCGGCGACGATCGCCGACAGGAGCTCGCGTCCGTTCTTCGCGCGAAGCTCGGCGACGGCGAGAGCCGCGGGGATGACCACCGCTCCCGGATGGAGCACGGAGCCGCGGTCGACGTCGTCCATCTCCACGATATGGGAGAGAGCGCCGTTCACGAACGCCGCGGTCTCCGCCGGGCGATAACCCTTGCCGCCAATCACGCTCGCATTTCCCTCGGGCTCCGCATCGCCGTACGCGAGAAGCATCCCTCCCGGCGCCGTCCGCGCGCCGGCGCGAGCGGAGCCGAGCCAGTCCAGGAGCATGGAGGACGCGGCGT
>DAISKN010000638.1:0-4279 GCA_036820975.1 Acidobacteriota bacterium
CCGCATTGCGGTTCGGTGAGCGCTCGTGGGTTGAGCTCCCATCGCTCCCGCTCGATAGCAATACTCCCTTTTCCCTGTCGCTCTGGGTATATCACCCCGAGGACGAAGGCGATTTCGTGGTTGTCGGCCAGGATGACCCCGACGACCAGTACCGGGGGTGGTCGATGGGCATCGGAGGCCGGCTCCTGACGTTTCGTCTCACCGGCGACATGCGGGCGGAAGGGGAGGAGCGGAGCGTCACCGTCCTCCCGATCAACACCAAGCGCCTGCCCGCGGGCGAATGGACGCACGTCGTGGTCGCGTACGACGGCTCGGGCGAGCGTGCCGGCGTCAACATCTACCGAGACGGCGACGCGATCGAGGTGGAAGGGAGCGAGTTCTTCGCGTCGGTCCAAGGCAGCATCCACACGAAGCGGCCTCTCACCCTGGGACGCGGGGTCGTGGATAGCCCTCCCGATGGCCCAGAGACCCGGTATTTTTCGGGCGGCGGCGTCGCGGATCTGCGCGTTCTCAAGGGGCGGATCACGGCGCAACAGGCCAAGGTCGTATCCCGTTGGCCCGTTCTTCAGCGCGCTCGAGGCAAGGACCCTGGGGAGCTCGATGCCGAGGAACGCGAAGCGCTGCGTCTCTACTACCTCGCCATCGAAGACGGAGAGCTCCGCCGGCTCGTGGCGCGCCAGAACGAGATCGATCGCGAGTGGCGGGAGATCCGGCGCCGCAGCGGTATCTCGCACGTCATGCAGGAGCGATCCGATACCGAGCCCGAAGCGCACGTCCTGTTCCGGGGAATGTACGACCAGCCCCGCGAGCGCGTCGCGGCGGGCACGCCCGCGGTCCTGCCCCCGATGTCGGAATCGGTGCCGCGCAACCGCATGGGTCTCGCGCGGTGGCTCGTCGACGAGGTCAATCCGTTGACCAGCCGGGTGATCGTCAACCGCTACTGGGCGCAGGTGTTCGGGACCGGTCTGGTCAGGACTTCCGAGGATTTCGGAGCGCAGGGCGAGCAGCCGTCACACCCCGAGCTCCTCGACTGGCTCGCGAGCGAGTACCTTGAATCGGGCTGGGGCACGAAGCGGTTCTTCCGCCTCCTCGTCACCTCGTCCACCTATCGCCAGTCGGCGCAGGTGACGAAGGCGAAGCTCGACCGGGATCCCGAGAACCGCCTTCTCTCGCGGGGGCCCCGCTTCCGGATGGACGCGGAGATGATTCGCGACTACGCCCTCGCCGCGAGCGGTCTGCTCGTCCGGAAGATCGGCGGCCCCAGCGTGAAGCCCTACCAGCCGGAAGGGGTATGGGAGATGGTGGCCATGCCCCAGAGCAACACGCGCGTCTACAGACAGGATTCCGGAGACAAGCTCTACCGGCGAAGCCTCTACACCTTCTGGAAACGATCGGCGCCGCCGGCCTCGATGGACATCTTCAATGCGCCGACGCGGGAGCATGCCACTGTCGCCCGCGAGCGCACGAACACTCCGCTCCAGGCGCTGGTCACGATGAACGACACGCAGTTCATCGAGGCCTCACGCTGCCTCGCCCAGAAGGCGATGCGGGAGGCGGGCCGCCTCCGCGGAGCTACGGCGAGCCTGCCCGAAGCCCAAGGGGCGAAGGCCGGCGACGAGTTCGACGCGCGGCTCGACTACGTGACCACGCGGCTCCTGGCTCGCGATCTCGACGAACGCGAACGCGCGGTGGCGAAAAGATCCTACGAAGGTTTCCTCGATTCGTACCGGGCGGACTTCGAGGAGGCTCGGACGCTTCTCGATGTCGGCGACTCGGAAGCCGATGGAGCGCTGCCCGCGGCGGAGTCCGCCGCGTGGACGATGCTCGTGAGCCAGCTGATGAACCTGGACGAGGTCTTGAACAAGTGACGATGTATCCATGGAAGGGCGCTATCCTCGCGGAAACGCGGCGGCAGTTCTTCGGCAGGTTGGCCACGGGGATCGGCGGCATCGCGCTCGGGAGCCTCCTTGCGGAAGACGGCTTCGGCATGCCTCGACAACAAGAGTCCTTCGGCGGCTTGCCGTCTCTTCCGCATTTCGCCCCGAAGGCGAAACGATGCATCTACCTTCACATGATGGGCGCCCCGCCCCAGATGGACCTTCTCGACTACAAGCCGAATTTGAAGGACTGGTACGACCAGGACCTGCCGGAGTCCGTGCGCCAGGGGCAGCGTCTGACGACGATGACCTCGGGGCAGTCCCGGTTTCCGATCGCGCCCTCGGTCTTTTCGTTCGCGCAATACGGAAACAGCGGCGCCTTCGTCTCCGAGCTTCTTCCCTATACGGCGAAGATGGTCGACGACATAACCATCGTCCGCTCGATGCACACCGAGGCGATCAATCACGAGCCCGGGATCACCTTCATCCAGACCGGCCAGGAGCTGCCCGGACGCCCCTGCATCGGCGCATGGATCGCCTACGGGCTCGGGAGCATGAACCGCGATCTGCCCACCTTCGTCGTCATGAACGTGAAGCAGAGCCATCCCAAGGCGAACACCCAGGCCATCTCCGCGAGGCTCTGGAGCGCCGGGTTTCTCTCTCCCGAGTTCGCGGGCGTGGGTCTGCGCGCCGGCCGTGATCCCGTGCTCTATCTGAGCGATCCCGACGGTGTCTCCCGCGACGTGCGGCGAAAGATGCTCGATGGGCTTTCCGAGCTGAACCGGATCCAGCAGGAGAAGGTGGGAAGTCCGGAGACGCTCGCCCGGATCGCGCAGTACGAGATGGCCTTCCGGATGCAGTCTTCGGTGCCGGAGATGGCGGACCTTGCGAGCGAGCCAGAGAGCACCTTCGAGCGATGGGGCGAAGAGGCGAGAGAGCCCGGCTCGTTCCAGAACGCGGCGCTCATGGCACGGCGGCTCGTCGAGCGCGGCGTCCGGTTTGTCCAGATCTATCACCGCGGGTGGGACGTCCACGCCTTCGCGCCGGAGGTCCTTCCGGCGCAGTCGAAAGACGTCGACCGCGCGTCCTGGGCCCTGGTCCAGGATCTCAAGGACCGGGGTCTCTTCGAAGACACCCTCGTGCTCTGGGGCGGAGAGTTCGGTCGGACGGTCTACTCGCAGGGGAAGCTCACCCCGACCGACTACGGCCGCGACCATCACCCTCGCTGCTTCAGCCTCTGGATGGCGGGCGGCGGCGTCAAGGGCGGCGTCGTCTACGGCGAGACCGACGAGTTCTCCTACAACATCACCAAAGACCCGGTGCACATCCGAGACTTCCAGGCGACGCTCCTGCATCTCTTCGGCATCGACCACGAGCGGTTCACCTACGACCTTCAGGGACTTCCGGCCAAGCTGACCGGCGTCGAGCCCGCTCGCGTCGTCAGCGAGATCCTGGCGTAGTTTCGGAGCGCGGGAGGCGCCTCCCGCCCTCGGTTCTCGACATGTTCAAGGACGGCGAAGTTCTGCCCGGGCGAGCCCCCAGGGGAGTAGAGACGCCGGAACCAAACTGGAGGGATTGAACTCCTCAATGACCGAGTAGAACCATGCCCGAGACGAAAATAACAATGCGCATTTACCGTAGGGTCGTCATGACGGATTTCATCCTCACTCGGTCGTGACGAAGAGGGTGGCGTCATGGATCTCTAGGGAACGGATCCGGCGAATGACGGCCGCGCTGTCGGTATCGAGACGCTCGAACCAGTTCTCCTCGGCAGCGGATCCGAGAAGGCTTCGTGGCACCGGGACTCCGTAGAGAGAAACGCTCTCGAGCTCGGCATAGGGCTCGTTGTCGGCGACGCTGAGATGGACCCGGAGAGAGCCCCAAACGTCGGAGCCCACCCAGCTCGGTAGCTGGTCGAGTTTCACGAATCGTTCGAGCTGCTCCACCGTCGTGCGAATTGAAAGCTGGAAATCGTTTCCCGGAAGAGTGACGCTCACGTCGCCCTCTATCCCTTCTCTCTCCAAGTACCGCTGCGCCAGGAGCGTCAGCTCGGATTCACTGAACTCGGTCTCGAACGGCTGCCTCGCGCGCAAGCTCCGCTCGACGGTCGCGAGCTTCGCCGTTGCCGTCGCGCGCTCCTCAGCCGTTAGAGCTGGCGCTTCCGCAGGCGCCGTCCAAAGCCCGTATAGGACGAAGCCGCCAACCACGAGCACCAGAGCAAGCGTGCAGCCGCAACCGACCCGAAACGTTCGCGCCAGACAACCACGAGCCTCATTCATTTAGCGTCCTCGAGTTTTGTCGCCGCCTTTCGATGCCCGGCGCACACGAGTGTCGCGCTCCCAGTGACGACACTGGTCATTCATCGTAACACCGCCCGCAACCATCGACAGCGCCAAGGGCCA
>DAISKN010000639.1:0-4268 GCA_036820975.1 Acidobacteriota bacterium
GGAACACCACCGGGCGAAGGCCGTTGCGCTCGGCGAAGCTCACGTCCGCGATCGAAAGCGCGGGCGTCGGATCGTCGTCGCTAATGGTGCCCACCCCCTGCGCGTCCTCGATCGACAGGTCGTCCCCGGCGAGGTTGACGAAGAAGCTCTCGTCGTCCTCGTCGAAGGCATCGTCCTCGATCTCGATCGCTACCGGTTTGTCGGTCTCCCCCGGCTCGAACGTGAGGAGGGTCGGCGGCGCGGGAACGAAGTCGTCTGCGCTCGCGCTGCCGCTCTCCGTCGAGTACTGGACGGAGATCGCGCTCGTGCTCGCGAAAGAAAGGCTCACGGTGAAAGAGGCCTGCGCGCCCGGACCCTCGGTGACGGCCACGTCGTCGATCGAGATGGACGGGGCGTGTCCTCCCGCCTGCTCGACGGTGTGCGTCTGTCCGGCGATGGTCAGGCTTCCCGTGCGCGGCGGCACGTCCGGGTTCGGCGACACGTCGTAGAGGACGGTGCCGTTCCCCGTTCCGCCACCGCCGGAAGTGACGGTGATCCAGGGGTCGTTGCTGACGGTGGTCCACGCGGGGCAGCCGCCGGGAGACACCACGCTGACGCTGCCTCCGCCCCCGACTCCCGCGACGGCGGCCGTCGCTGGAGATATGCGCACGGCCGCGAGCAGCCGATGGACCTCGCCGCCGAGGCCCACGGCGTAGATCTCGCCGTCCTCGTCCTCTCCGAACGACGAGAGGAGAAGCGGGGTGTCGCGAAGGAGCGCCGGGACGATTGGCAGGCTCGACGGACTCAGGGGCAGGTCGCCGACGTCGATGCCGAAGATCTCTCCCGTGCAGTAGTCGCCGTAGACATAGGTCCCCTCGGCGAGCGCACCCGAAGGACCGCGATAGACGTAGCCGCCGGTGACGGCGCAGCGCGCGCCTGACTGCGTGTACTCGAGCGCCGGCGGGGTGAACGCGGGCGAGTCGCAGGGAAGGTCGTCTCCGGCGATATTGCAGCGCGTTCCCTCCATGACCCGCCAGCCGTAGTTGCCGCCGAGATCGATGAGGCTCACCTCCTCGCGGCTCCCCTGGCCCACATCTCCGGCGATGAGCTGCCCCGTCGAACGATCGAACGACATGCGCCACGGATTCCGCATGCCGACGGCGAAGATCTCGTCGAGCCCCGGTATGGCCCCCGCGTAGGGATTGTCCGCGGGAGAGGAGTAGGGCACGGATCCGTTGGGAGTATCGACGTCGATGCGCAGGATCTTGCCGAGCAGGAGCCCGACGTTCTGCGCGCGATTGCCCGGGTCGTTCGAGCTCCCGCCGTCGCCGGTGGCGATGTACAGGAAGCCGTCGGGGCCGAACGCCATGCTGCCTCCGTTGTGGTTGGAGAAGGGCTGGGCGAAGGTGAGGAGCACGGTCTCCGTCGCCGCAGTCGCCGTGGGATCGGCGGTATTCGGATTGCTCGGCGACGCCCTGTACTCGGCGATGACGCTGGCTCCGTCGGGCTGTCTCGTGTAATACACGAAGAGCCGGCGGTTCGTCTCGAAATCGGGATGGAACGCGAGTCCCAGAAGGCCCCTTTCCCCGCCCGCCAGGATCTTGGCGACCGGGACCCTCAGGAAGAGGGTGGGCACGGAAGCGCCCGGCTGCAGCACCTTGACCGTGCCCTCCTGCTCCACGGCGAACAGGCGTCCGGTTCCGTCGCCGGCGTGGGTCGCGAGCACCGCGTTCGTCAGACCCTGGACGATGACCGGCCGGAGCTCGATTGCGGGGCAGGTCTGAGCGGATGCCTCGAAAGCCCCGAGCTCCCAGGCCAACGCGAGTATTGCGGCCGCACGAATTCGCATGTTCCCCCCCACGGCAACTTATAGTCCGAATCGCTCCGGCCCGGGTGTGGTGCCGGTCACGTCGGACGTGGTAAACCAACTCCGGTGAAAGTCCATCTCGTCGACGGCACCTACGAGCTCTTCCGCGCCTACTTCGGGGCCCCAAAGAAGATAGGGCTCTCGGGACGCGAGGTCGGCGCCTCCGCGGGGCTCCTCCGGAGCCTCCTCTTCCTGCTTCGAGAGGAGAGCGTCACCCACGTCGCCTGTGCCTTCGACCACGTGATCGAATCGTTCCGCAACGATCTCTTTGCCGGCTACAAGACGAGCGAAGGAGTTCCGGAAGATCTCCTCTCGCAGTTCGACCTCGCCGAGGACGTGACCCGGGCTATCGGCATCGTGACCTGGCCCATGGTCGAGTTCGAGGCCGACGACGCGATCGCGACCGCGGCCTTCCGGTTCGCCAGCGACCCGCGGGTCGAGCAGGTGGTGATCGCGTCCCCCGACAAGGACCTCACGCAGTGCGTCCGGGGCGATCGAGTGGTTCTCTGGGATCGGAGGCGGCAGATCGTTCTCGACGAGGTCGGGGTCCGCGCGAAGTTCGGCGTGTCTCCGGAGTCGATTCCGGATTTCCTGGCGCTGGTCGGCGACGCCGCCGACGGGCTCCCCGGGGTATTCGGCTGGGGCAAGAAGTCGGCCGCGACCGTGCTCGCCCGGTACGGACACATCGAGGCGATTCCCGGCAACGCCGGAGAGTGGGCGGACAAACCCCGACGGGCGTACGATCTCGCCGCCGAGCTCGAGCACGAGCGGAAAAATGCGCTCCTCTATCGCGAGCTCGCGACCCTGCGGCTGGACGTCCCCCTCGAGGAGGACCTCGACGCGCTCTCGTGGCGCGGGGCCCGACGAGACGCGCTCGAGAATCTCTGCCGCGAGATGGGCGAGGAAGAGAGCCTTTCCCGGGTCCCGCGGTTCACCTAGCGAGGAGCCGTTCGAGCCAGTCGGGATCGCCTTGAAGGGCGACCCGCTGCATATAATGATGAAGGCTCCGGACGCCCCCGAGCTCCTCGCCACCGCCGGCCCGGCCCGGCCCGCCGTGAACCAGGTGAGGCATCACCACTCCGTGCCCGGTCGATTCGGGGGCGGACCTGGCATTCATCACCATGAGCCGGCCGTGGTAGGGAGCGAGGCCGAGCGTCGTCCGGGCGACGAAGTCCTCGTCGTCGCTGTAGATCGACCCCACGAGGCTGCCGCCTCCCTTGCGCCCGAGCTCGATGGCTTCCTCGGCCCCGCGATAGCTCACCAGGGTCGCGACCGGACCGAATACCTCGACTTCGTGAACCGCGGCCGCGCGCTTCGGGTCGCGGCAGCGAAGCAGCACGGGCTCCATGAAGAAACCACCTTTCGGCTCGAAGTCCTTCCGGCCGGGATCGCCGGCGACGATCTCCGTCTCGGGGGCAAGCTTCTCGATCCCCTGGCGCGCGGAAACGAGAGCGTCCTCGTCCACGAGCGGACCCATGACGACGCCCTCCGCGTCGGGGTCGCCGACGCGGATCGAAGCGAGGCTCTCGCGAAGCGCGCGGATGACGTCCTCGGCTCGTTCCTCGGGAATCAGAACGCGCCTTATCGCGGTGCATTTCTGTCCCGCTTTGACCGTCATCTCGGAGACGACCTCGTTCTTGAAATACTCGAACGTGGGCGAGCCCGGAGCGACGTCCGGGCCGAGGACGATGCAGTTGAGCGAGTCGGCCTCGATATTGACCCGCACCGCGTTTTTCACGATCGCGGGATGCGTGCGAATCTTCTCGCCCGTCGATGCGGAGCCGGTGAACGAGACGACGTCCTGGCAGGTGAGGTGGGAGAGGAGATCTCCCACGGAGCCCGAGACGAGCTGCAGTGCGCCCTCGGGAACGACGCCCGAGGCGATGAGGATCTGGACCATGCGGAACGTGAGCCAGGCGGAGGGTGTCGCCGGCTTCACCAGGCTCGGCATTCCCGCGAGCAGCGCGGGCGCGAGCTTCTCGAGCATGCCCCAGGAAGGGAAGTTGTAGGCGTTGATCTGAACGGCGACGCCTTCCAGAGGTACTTCGACGTGGCGTCCGACGAAGTTCCCCTCCTTGGACAACCGGGAAACGTCGCCGTCGGCGAGGACTCGAGCTTCGGGGAGCTGTTTCGCTCCCAGGCTCGCGTAGAACGCGAGGGTTCCGATGCCGCCGTCGACGTCGAGCCGCGCGTCTTTCGCCGTGGCTCCGTAGCTCCCCGCGATCCGCCGGAGCTCGTCCCCGTGGTCGTTCAGGACTCCCGCCATCTTCTTCAATATGGCGGCCCGTTCCGGGAAGGTCAGCTTTCTCAGGGAAGGCCCGCCCCGCTCCCGCCCATGGCGGAGCATGGCGCCGAAATCGATCCCCTCGCTCGACACCTCCGCGATCGGCTCCCCGGTGACGGCGTTTCGAAGAACGCGGGG
>DAISKN010000640.1:0-4224 GCA_036820975.1 Acidobacteriota bacterium
CACCACACCCGCATGCGTCTCGATGCCGAGTGCGGGGATGTAGGTGCCGATGGTGTGGTAGCCTTGCGACCGGCGGGTGATGGGGTTAACCAAGGCGATTCGCAACTCGCATCCTTTCGCGGTCTGGATCGGCGATCGACCCCGGGCACGGAGGTGTCGAGGCCGGCGCCGAAGGTCGAACCGGTCTGCTGGAGAAAGACCTGGTGCTCGCAATCGCGCGGCGGGTGCGCGAGCTCCTGCAGGAGCGGCTGGGTCTTTCGGTCATCCTCACCCGGGACGGAGACCGGGACCTGGCTCTCGATGAGAGGACCGCGCTCGCGAACAAGAACAAAGCCGATCTCTTCATCAGCATCCACGCCGACGCCTCTCCCAGTCGGGACGCCACCGGCTCTTCGGTCTACTTTCTTTCGTACTCTTCCTCGGACGCCGAGGGCGAGGTCACGAGCGCGCGGGGCCGGGCGACGTCGGGCGACGCCGGCCTGGACTTCATTCTCTGGGATATGGCGCAAGCGTCTCACCTGAGCCAGTCGTCGCGGATGGCGGAGATCTTCCAGGAGGAGCTGGTGACGGCCACGGGGACTCAGAAGGGAAACCGCGGCATCAAGCAGAACACGTTCGTCGTCCTCAAAGGCGCCACCATGCCGGCGGTCCTGGTCGAGGTCGGCTTCATCTCCAATCCCCAGGAGGAGGAGCTTCTCAAGACCCGCGAGCACCAGGAGCGTCTCGCCGAGGCGCTGTACCGTGGCGTCCTTCGGTTCAAGGACGTCTACGAGTACCAACCCCGGGCGGAAGGCGCCTCCCAGGGCCCGCATGGACCGAAGTGAACACCAAGAACATCGCGCTCGCGGCCGGAGTCGCCGTGATCCTCATCGGCGTCGCGGTCTGGGGCACGATGTGGATTCTGAGGCAGCCCCTTCCCGAGGGGGCGGCCGACGCCGATGCCCCGGTCCCGCCGGGCCTCGGGGACGCTCCCTCCGCCGCGGAGGCGTCGGAAGATACGAATCTCGATAGTCCCGATGAAAGGGAGCCCGTCGACGCCGGTCGGATTCAGGTGAAGCTCTACGTTCTCGCGACCTCGGGGCGGGAGCTCGCGACGGAGACCGAGGAGATTCTCTACTCGTCATCGCTCCAGCAGCAGGCGAAGGAAGTCATCCGGCTCCTCCTGCGCCGGTCCGGCGCCATTCCCAGTGGCGTCGCGCTTCGAGAGCTGTTCATCACCTCGCAGGGAGTCGCCTATCTCGATCTATCCCAGGAGCTGGTGTCGAACCATCCGGGGGGCTCGTCGGCGGAGGAGCTGACGGTCTTCAGCTTGAGCCAGACGCTCATCGCCAACTTTCCCGCGGTAAAGACGGTGAAGATTCTCGTCGAAGGGCGGGAGGTCCAGACGCTCGCCGGTCACCTGGACCTCACGATTCCGTACGGTCGAGCTCCACTGTACCTGCAGGCTCCGTCCGAGCGCGCCGAGAACCAGAATGAAGCGAGTTGACGGACGGCAGGCGCACGAAACCCGGCGCGTGGTGATCACGCCCCGGTTCCTCAAGCACGCGGAGGGGTCGGTTCTCATCGAGGTCGGCGACACCAAGGTGATCTGCGCCGCGACCGTCGAGGAGAAGGTGCCGCCCTTCCTGAAGGGAACGGGTACGGGCTGGGTGACCGCGGAGTACAGCATGCTGCCGCGCTCCTCGAAGGACCGGATTCCGCGCGAAGCGGTGAAGGGGAAGCTCTCGGGGCGCACGCAGGAAATTCAGCGGCTCATCGGCCGCTCGCTCCGGGGTGTGATCGATCTCCCCAAGCTCGGGGAGCGCACCGTGTGGATCGACTGCGACGTCATCCAGGCGGACGGGGGCACGAGGACCGCATCGATCTCCGGGGCCTTCGTCGCCCTCGTGCTCGCGCTCCGGGCGGCGAAAAAGCCGGGGTCTTCCGCGCCGCTCCCCATACGGGATCACGTGGCGGCGACGAGCGTCGGCATCGTGAACGAAACGACGCTCCTCGACCTGAACTACGAGGAAGACTCCAAGGCCGAAGTGGACATGAACGTGGTCATGACCGGAACGGGAGAGCTCGTCGAGGTGCAGGGCACGGCGGAGTCGCGGCCCTTCGCCCGGAAGACGCTCCTGGAGATGCTGGATCTCGCGGGAAGCGGCATCGAGCAGCTCATCGCCATCCAGCGCGAGGTGCTGGACCAGGCCTGATCGCCCTGATGGCGAAGACGTGAAGCTCCTTCTCGCGACCACGAGTCGAGGAAAGCTTCGAGAGCAGAAGGAAGCTCTGAAGGGCCTCGATCTCGAGATCGTCTCTCTCGAGGATTTCGGCGCCGTCGATCCCCCGGAGGAAACCGGCGCCACGTTCGCCGAGAACGCCCGGCTGAAAGCGCTCTATTACCAGCGGGCGACCGGCTTGCCTGCGGTGGCGGAAGACGCCGGTCTCGAGGTCGATGCCCTCGGAGGAATTCCCGGGGTCGAGTCGGCGCGCTTCCTCGGAGCCGAGACCTCCTTCGCGGTGAAGAACGCGCGCCTTCTCGAGCTTCTCGAGGACGTCTCCGAGGCGGATCGAACCGCCCGCTTCGTCAGCGCCGTGGCGCTCGCCGACCGGGGTGAGATCGTCTTCGAGCACGAAGCCGCTTGCGAGGGCCGAATCGCTCGCGAGCCCCGGGGACCGGGCGGCTTCGGCTACGACCCCATCTTCTTCTATCCGCCTCTTTCGAAGACTACGGCGGAGCTGTCGCCGGCCGAGAAGAATCAGGTGAGCCATCGCGGCAAAACGATGGCGGCGCTCCGGCGTTTTCTGTCTCCCGACCATACGCCGCGGTTCCCGTTCTGAGCTGCGAGGACTCGGGTTTGGTTATAGTAAGAGTCCGATGGAAGCCTCACGCGCCTGGGCCGGCTGGCTTCCTCTCTCGGCGTTCGCGGCGGTCGTAGCGGCAGCGGCCGCCGGTCTCTGGGGCATCTCGGTAGCCCGGAAGGGAGCGGTCGAAGGCGCCGCCCTCGCGTTCGAGCGGGAAGTAGGCGCGCGCGCCCGAGCCCTCGAAAGCCGTCTCGCGGCGGCGCGAGGTGACCTGCTGTTTCTCGCCAATTCCGCGCCGCTCTCCCGTGTCGACTACGAGGGGCCGTCGATCGAGGAATGGAGGCGCGTCGGGGCCGAGAGCGCGGTGCTGCTGTTTCTTCGCGGTCATGCGGAGGTGGTTCGAGTGGTCGCGTTCTCCCGTCAGGGTGCAGCCGTCTTTCATGCCGGCCGGCGGGGAGGTGTCCCGCTCCTCTGGGTCGCGACGCGGCCGACGGGGCTCGAGGGTGTGGCCCTCGCCCCCGGGCGGCCGCGCCTCCTGGCTCGAGTGCCCTGGGGCTCCGAGCTCGATTCCGAGGGGAGCTCCCCGACCCTCGAGATCGAAGTGGAGCCCGCGGAGCTCCTGCCGCCGCTGGAAACGGAGTACGACTGCCGCCTCCGCGACGCGTCAGGGAGCCTGCTCGGGAGTCTCGTCGCGCCCGAGCCCCTCGCGGGCGCGCGGGTGCACGGGGAAGCGGCCATCGCCGCGGAAGGCTGGTCCGCGCCTTCCCCGTTCCGGCTCGAGTGCGATCAGCCGGAGTCCGCGGCCATGGCCCTGGTCGAGCCCCTCGTGCGCCGCTATCGAGCGACGCTCGCCGTCGATCTCCTGCTCATGGCGCTCACGCTGGTCCTCGGCTTTTTCGCCGTCCAGGAATCCCGGCGCCGCGAGCGCATCGAGGCACGTTCGCGCGAGGAAGCTCGGACGCGCGCACTCGAGCAGCAGCTCTTCCATGCCGAACGGCTGACGACCGTGGGTCGCCTCGCCGCGGGAATGGCGCACGAGATCAACAATCCCCTGGAGGGAATGTCCAACTGGCTGACCCTCGCCCGGCAGGACCTGTCCCGCGGGCGCGTCGAGGAGGCCGAAGGCCATCTCGCGCGGGTGAAGGAAGGCCTGGATCGAGCGGCGGGAATCGTGCGCCAGGTGCTGGCGCACGCGGAGCCCTCGAACGCGTCTCACTCGGTCGTCGATCTTCACGAAGTGATCGGCGACGCCAGCCGGCTCGTCCAATCGCGCCGGGAGTTTCAGCGGATCCAGTTCGCCCTGGAGCTCGCCTCCGGTCCGCTTCTGGTGCGCGGAAACGCGGTGATGCTCGGCCAGGTGGCGTTGAACCTGATTCTCAACGCCTGCGAAGTGCAGCCGAGCGGGGGAGAGTTGCGCGTTCGCTCGGCGCGCGATGG
>DAISKN010000641.1:0-4229 GCA_036820975.1 Acidobacteriota bacterium
AGGAGAACGAGGCGCCCGGGCTTCGAGGTGAGCGCGGTCGCGGCGGCGCGGATCTCCGCGGGTCCGACTTCCGGCACCTGCTTGACGAGGAGCTTTCCATCGGGGCTTTCGCTCATCCAGTCTTCCACCCGGAGCATCAGGAGCTCCCGGCGCAGTCGGTCGAGCTCTTTTCCCGTGGCCCGTCTCTCCTCCTCCCGCTTCTCCGCCGTCGGCACGAGGTCGGCTTCGGAGCTGCTGAGGACGCTCGCCAGGGATCGAATGCGGGAGACGGCCGCTCGATAGTCGGCGAGCGCGCGATCCCCGCACAGGAACTCGACTCTCGTTCCCCCTTTGAACCTCTCCGAGCCGCGCACGACGATGGGCCCGACCTCCGCCGTCGAGCGGGGGTGGGTGCCGCAGCAGGCCTGGTTGTCGAAGCCTTCGACCTCGACGATGCGTAGCGTCTCCGCGTCGGGGGCCGGCTTCCGGAGGTCGAACGCGCGCGCCTCCGATGGCGCCACGAAATGGCTCCGGATCGGAAGGGCCTTCCGGACGGCGTCGTTCGCCGCCTCCTCGGCTCGGGCCACCTCGGCCTCCGTGAGAGCCGCTTTGTCGAGGTCGATGGTCGAGCTCGCGGCCCCGAGGTGGAACGACGTCGTGCCCGCGCCGGCCTCCTTCACGAAGGCGGCCGAGAGGATGTGCTGGCCCGAGTGCTGCTGCATGTGATCGCGGCGCCTCTTCCCGTCGATCCGGCAGAGGACGCGATCCCGCTCCGGGAACCTCGGCACGAAATGAAGCACGAGGTGCTCGGGTGTCTCGATCACCCGGGTGACGGGGATATCGTCGATGGAACCGAGGTCGTAGGGCTGTCCTCCCGACTCGGGGTAGAAGTAGGTCCTCGGAAAAACCACGGCGAGGCCCTCGCCGCTCTCGATCCGCTCGAGGATCTCCTCCTCGAACTCGGTGGTGTAGGGGTCGCGGAGGTAGAGGCGCTCGGTCACCGGAAGAGGCCTCAGACGGTCATCAGCTCCTGCTCCTTCTTCTTCACCGCGTCGTCCACCTTCTTGATATGGGCGTCGGTGAGATCCTGGACCTCCTTGAGGGCGCGCTTCTCGTCGTCCTCGGAGATTGCCTTGTCCTTGAGGAGCTTCTTCAGCCGGTCGTTCACGTCCCTGCGCACCTGGCGAATCGCCGTGCGGCTCTCCTCCGCGATCTTCCCCACCTGCTTCACCAGCGACTTCCGGCGCTCCTCGGTGAGAGAGGGGATGGGCAGACGGAGGATCTTGCCGTCATTCGCGGGGTTGAGGTCGAGGTCGGAGGAGCGAATGGCTTTCTCGATCTTCTCCAGCATGGGGGTCTCCCAGGGCTGGACGGTGATGAGGTTGGGCTCGGGCACCGCCAGGTTCGCGACCTGGTTCAACGGGGTCGGTGTCCCGTAGTAGTCGACGCGGATGTGATCGAGAAGCGAGAGCGAGGCGCGTCCCGTGCGGACCGAAGCGAGCTCCTTCTGCAGGACCTCCATCGACTTGTCCATGCGGCGCTTGGTTTCTTCCGAGAGTTCTTTGAGCATTCGAGCCTCCGAACGGGCCTTCGAGCTACGGAGCCTATTGACCTGTGACTTTCGTTCCCACGCGCTCGCCGAGGACGACCCGTCTCATGTTGCCCGGTTCGCGCACGTCGAACACCAGGATCGGGAGCTTGTTGTCCATGCAGAGCGAGATCGCGGTGGTATCCATCACCTTCAGCCGCTTTTCGATCACTTCCCGGTAGGTGATCGTCTCGAAGAACGTCGCGTGAGCGTCGGTCTCCGGGTCGGCGGAGTAGATCCCGGCGACGCGGGTTCCCTTCATGATCACGTCCGCCTTGATCTCCATCGCCCGCAGGGCGGCGGCGGTGTCCGTCGAGAAGTAGGGGTTGCCGGTGCCGGCGGCGAAGATGACCACGCGGCCCTTCTCCAGGTGGCGCATCGCGCGCCTCCGGATGAAAGGCTCGGCGATCGCGCGCATCTCGATGGCCGACATCACCCGGGTATGGATTCCGAGCTTCTCCAGGGCGTCCTGGAGCGCCACGGCGTTGATGACCGTCGCCAGCATGCCCATGTGGTCGGCGGAGACCCGGTCCATACCCCGCGCCGAAGGCGCGATTCCCCGAAAGATGTTCCCGCCGCCGATGACAGCGGCCGTCTGGACGCCGAGGGAGTGGACTCCGTGGATCTCGCGCGCCATCGACTGGGCCACGTCGGGATCGATCCCGAAAGACTGCGATCCCATCAAGACCTCGCCCGAGAGCTTGACCAGGACGCGCTCGAAGATCGGTCTTTCCGCCATCACCGTGGGGTGATTTGTACTCGCAGGCCGCCTGCGAATTCAACCAGATCCTGGCTTAAGAAGGGGGATAAGGGGATTGGGGGGATAGGGAGATGAACCATCGATCGGGATTATCCCCTTATCCCCACCATCTCCACATCCCCCTTCTTACACGTTTTTCGGTCTTCGACGTCAGGCAATCGTTTCGCCGCGCTCGAAGCGCACGAAGCGCCGCACCTGGATGTTCTCCTTGAGCACCGCGATCTTCGATTTCAGGTAATCCTCGACCGTCTGGTCGGGGTTCTTGATGTACGGCTGCTCCAGGAGCACGTTCTCGGAGTAGAACTTCGAAAGCTTTCCCTCGACGATCTTGTCGATCACCGCCGTGGGTTTGCCGGTGGCCTCCGCCTGGCTCCTCAGGACGTCGCGTTCCTTGTCCAGCGCGTTCCCCGGGACTTCCTCGCGGCGGACCCAGCGCGCGAGCGCGGGGCTCGCGGCGGCCACCTGCATCGCCAGGTCCTTCACCAGCTCCTTGAACTCCTCGGTCGCGGCCACGAAATCGGTCTCGCAGTTCACCTCGATGAGGACGCCTACGCGTCCCCCGGGGTGAATGTAGGAGCCGACGAGGCCTTCCGACGTCGCACGGCCTACCTTTGACTCGGCCGCAGCCACGCCTCGCTTCCGAAGAAGCGTCACCGCCTCCTCGACGTTGCCGCCGGCGTCCTCGAGCGCCTTCTTGCACTCCATCATGCCGGCTCCGGTCTTCTCCCGGAGCTCCTTCACCAATTGCGCGGAAATAGTCGCCATATGACCTCGCTCTCCCGTCGAGAGGTGATGTAACGCGAGCCGCGGCTCTCTCGAAGCGCGCGGCGTCGCGAAAGAAATGAACGGAACTAGGCGGGTGGAAGCGTTGCTTCCGATGGAGAGGCGACGCCGACGTCCCCGCTCGCGGGCTTGACGGCTGCGATCTCCCCTTCGCTCTTGCGGACGGGGCCGCCGTTGCCCGATGGCTCGGACGCTACTTTCGTCATGTCCCTGCCGGACATGACAGCCTCCGCGATCCGCGAGGTGAAGAGCTTGATGGCCCGGAGCGCGTCGTCGTTTCCCGGAATCACGAAGTCGACCACATCGGGGTCGCAGTTGGTGTCCACGATGGCGATCACCGGAATGCCCAGCTTGCGCGCTTCGTGGACCGCGATCTGCTCCCGCCCGGCGTCCACCACGAAGATGGCATCGGGAAGCCGCTGCATCTCCTGGATCCCGCTCAGGTTCTTCTCCAGCTTCTTCCGCTCCTTGTCGAGCCGCGAGAGCTCCTTCTTCGTCAGATCGCCGCCGCCGCCTTCGATCAGCGCCGTCAGCTCCTTGAAACGACCGATGCTCTTCTGGATGGTCACGAAGTTGGTGAGGGTGCCGCCGAGCCAGCGCTGGTTCACGAAGTACATCCCCGCCTTCGCCGCTTCCTCGGCCACGACCTCCTGGGCCTGCCGCTTGGTCCCGATGAAGAGAATGGTCTTCCCCTCGGCGCCGAGCTGGGTCGAGACGTCGTGCTTCGGTGCCTGGGACGGCGACACGTGCGCCGGGTCGGTCAGTCAGTTCTTCGTCGACACCACCGTGCCGGGCGGGGCGCGGCTGCCGACGGGCGCGGTGTCGCGTGTCGGCGTGTTGCCCACCTACCGGCGACGGGGCGTTGCGACCACGTTGATGCACCGCCTCATCGACGACGCCGTCGAGCGCGGCCTCGCACTGATGAGCCTGCGTGCGAGCGAGGCCGTCATCTACGAGCGCTACGGATTCGGCATGGCGGGCGAGTTCGTGTCTGCGACCATCACCAGCGCCCGCGCCCGCCCGGTGCGCGGTGCCGCGGCCGGGGGGACGTTCCGGTTCCTCGAACGCGACGAGATCCTCGCCACCAACGAGGTGTTGACGGCAATGGGTCGGTCGGCG
>DAISKN010000642.1:0-3033 GCA_036820975.1 Acidobacteriota bacterium
CATGGTGTTCGCCACGGAGTCGGCGGTGTCCGTGCTAAGGAGAAAGTCGTACTTCATGTGACTCTTGGTGGCCTCGAGCTTCTTCTCGTCGGGAAGCTCCTTGGCGATGCGCTCCACCTCCTCCAGAATCGCTTTCCGGACTTCCTCGAGCCTCTCCGGCTCTCGCACCCGGGTGAGAATGGTGAAAAGAGGCGGGTCCGCCTGATCCGTCGCGCCGGCGCTGATGAAATCCACCCACTGTTTTTCGATGACCAGGCTCTGATAGAGGGGCGAGGTCTCGCCGAAATGGACCTGGGAGAGGACGTCGAGGCCGGGCATGTCGGCGCTCTCGGTGCTGAACGCCGGGCCTTTGTAGGCGAGGGCGAGGAGGGGCAGGGTGGGGGCCGGCCACTGGACCGATGCGTCGCGCGGAGCGCTCTGCGGCGGCTCCTGCGGTATGTCGACGACGTGGCCTCCGCGCACCCACCCGCCGTAGTGGCGTTCGACGAGCTCGGACAACGACGCCCAGTCGTAGTCGCCGACCACGAGGAGCGTGACGTACTCGGGGCGGTAGAACCGGCGGAAGAACTCGATGCTGTACTCGTACATCGTCGGCATCGCCTGGATGTCCTCGAGGAACCCGATCGTCGTGTGCTTGTAGGGGTGGACATCATAGGCGGCGCCTTGCAGCTTCTCGAAGAGTCCGGTGAACGGATTGACGGCGCTCTTGTTGTACTCGCCGAGGACGGCGCCCGCCTCCTTCTGGAACTGCTCTTTCGAGTACTTCAGGTTCTGGAACCTGTCGGATTCGATCTCCACGATTGTCGCGAGCGCGCGGGAGCTCGCGAGGATGTGGTACACGGTCCGATCGACGCTGGTATAGGCGTTGGAGTCGGCGCCCATGGCTCGAAGGACTTCGTTGTACCGGTCCTCGGGGTACGACTCGGTTCCGCGGAACATCATGTGCTCGAAGAAATGAGCGAACCCCGTTCGCCCCTTCTCGACCTCGTGGCGCGAGCCCACGCGCACCACGCTGTAGTAGGCGACCAGGCCCGGACTGTCGAAGCGGACCCCGACGAGCTTGAGTCCGTTTCCGAAGTCCCTGACGTCGATGGGGTAGGGGAAGACTTCCCGTCCGCTGGAGGAGGCGGCGACGGCTTGCATCATGACGAGAAACCCGATCCTTCGGAGCGCTTTCATTCGGGGTATACCTGGATCAGAATAGCCCAGCGGCGGCCCCAGGGAGACCCATGACCCGCGACCAATGGTTCGAAGCTTACGACGGAGAGACGACCGAAGATCTCCTCGCACTCGAGAGCACCACCGCATCGACTCCCTGGTCCTCGCCTTCGAGGAGGCGATACAGCGAAAGGCGGCATCGGGCGCGATCTCCCCGGAGGAGCGGTACGTCCTCGCGATCGAGGGCCTCGAACGGGAGGTCGGAAGTGGGCGAGCCGCCCACGTGATGGAAGCGCGCACGCCGAGGCTGCGGTTGGTCGCGGGAACGCTCGAGATCGCGGCCGCCGAGATCGAGGACCGCGAGCGGTTCGAGCATCTCCTCCAGGCCGACGTTCCTCCGGAGTGGCCGCCCGAGACGCTTCGCGACGCGCTGCCTTTCTTCCTCGATATGTATCGCGCTCATTCGGACTGGGCTGGCTGGCTCGGATGGTACGCGCTCGCGATGACGGAGGCCCGGCCGGTCCTCTGCGGAAGCGTCGGCTTCAAGGGGCCCCCCGACGAGGCGGGCATGGTGGAGATTGGCTACTCTCTTCTGCCGAGCTACCGCCGCGCCGGGCTCGCGTCCGAAATGGTGGCCGGTCTCATCGCCTGGGCGGGCCGCGATCCGAGGGTCCGGTCGATCGAGGCGGAGACGACTCCGGACAACCTGCGCTCGATCCGCGTGCTCGAGCGCAACGGCTTCGAGCCCGGGGGCGAGGGAATCGAGAGGGGGTCCGTTCGGTTCCGACGGAACGTTACCGGTTCCATTGACCTGAACCGCGCCCCTGGTGTATGACTCCACTCCGGGAGCGCGAATTGTACCTTCAGCGCATCGCGCCGCCCTCGGCTTGCAGCCCTCGCCTTCAATGGGGCCCTTTGAGGAAAGTGGGGAAGGAGGAGTCTCGTGATACCTGGCAGCTTCGACTACGTCCGGCCAAAGACTCTCTCGGAGGCCGTCTCGCTTCTCGGGAAGAACCCGGAGGCGAAGATCCTCGCGGGGGGGCACAGTCTCATTCCGATGATGCGTTTCCGGATGGCGACTCCTCCGATGCTCATCGACATCAACCAGCTCTCGGAGCTCGCCTATATCAAGGAAGACGGGGACTGGCTCCGCATCGGCGCCATGACCCGGGAAGCGGACGTCGATCGGTCGGACCTCGTGCGCAAGCGGTATCCGCTCCTCGCCGATACCGCGCGGGTGGTCGCCGATCCTCTGGTGCGAAACCTCGCGACCCTCGGAGGGAACATCGCCCACGCCGATCCGGCGAACGATCACCCGGCGACGATGCTCGCCTACGGCGCCGAGGTGGTCGCGACCGGACCCAAGGGGGAGCGGGCGATGGGAATCTCCGACTTCTTCCGCGGGGCTTTCGAGACCGCGCTCGCACCTGGTGAGATTCTGACCGAGATCCGGATCCCCAAAGCTCAGCCGAGAACCGGCGGCGCCTACTTCAAGCTCGAAAGAAAAGTGGGCGACTACGCGACGGCGGCGGTGGCGGTGCAGCTCGCCCTCGACGGCAGCGGCAAGGTGGCATCGGCGGGAATCGGGCTCACGAATGTGGGTCTCACTCCGATCTTCGCCAAGGCGGCGTCGGACTTCCTCGAGGGGAAGAATCCCGACGACGGCGCCGTCGCCGAGGCCGCGAAGCTCGCGTCGGAGGCCGCCGAGCCCGTGGAGGACTATCGCGGCTCGGAGGAGTACAAAAGGCACCTCGTCCGAACCCTGACGAATCGCGCTCTGGCCCAGGCCCTCAAGCGGGCGGCAGGCGATGCCGGAGGTGCGGCATGAGCACCCACAAGATTACGCTCAAGCTGAACGGGGAGTCCCATACGAGG
>DAISKN010000642.1:3043-4221 GCA_036820975.1 Acidobacteriota bacterium
ATTTCATTCGCGAGGATCTGAACCTCACGGGGACGCATATCGGCTGCGATACCACGTCCTGCGGCGCCTGCACCGTGCTCATGAACGGCCGGCCGGTGAAGAGCTGCACGGTATTCGCGGTGCAGGCCGAGGGAGCCGAGATCACTACGGTCGAAGGGCTGGCGCAGAACGGAAACCTCCACCCGATCCAGGAAGGTTTCATGGA
This sequence comes from Acidobacteriota bacterium, assembly GCA_036820975.1. Classification (GTDB taxonomy): domain Bacteria; phylum Acidobacteriota; class Vicinamibacteria; order Marinacidobacterales; family SMYC01; genus DAISKN01. Next base: position 3,249 of record DAISKN010000642.1, read on the forward strand.
GAAGCACGGCCTGCAGTGCGGCTACTGCACGCCGGGAATGATGATGACCTCTTCCGCGCTCCTGAAGGAAAACCCGAATCCCACCGAGGAGGAGATCCGTTGGGGGATCTCGGGGAACCTCTGCCGCTGCACCGGCTACGTCAACATCGTGAGGGCGGTTCAGTACGCCGCGGAGAAGATGAAGGGAGAATCCAAATGACCGAATGTCGCGGGCTCGGACACTCCGTTCGCCGCAAGGAAGACCCCCGCTTCATCCGCGGCAAGGGGCACTACGTCGACGACATCAAGCTCCCCGGGATGCTGTACCTCGACATCGTGCGCAGTCCCTACGCTCACGCGAAGATCGTCAAGATCGACCCGTCGAAGGCCCTCGCCACTCCCGGCGTAGCCGCGGTGGTCACGGGGAAGGATCTCGACAAGTACGGCCTCGCCTGGATGCCCACCTTGATGTCGGACAAACAGATGGTGCTTCCCATCGACAAGGTGAAGTACCAGGCTCAGGAGGTCGCGGCCGTCGTGGCCACGAGCCGCTATGCCGCCGCCGACGGTGTCGCCGCCGTCGAAGTCGAGTACGAGCCGCTTCCCGTGGTCGTGGATCCGTTCAAGGCCCTGGCGAAGGGCGCGACGAAAGTGCGCGACGACAAGGAGTCGAACCACATCTGGCACTGGGAGACGGGGGACAAGGCGAAGACCGCCAAGGTTTTCGACGATGCCGAGGTGGTCGTGGAGCAGAAGCTCCACATCCCGCGCATTCACGTCGCTTCCATCGAGACCTGCGGCTGCGTCGCGAGCTGGGAGCCCATCGAAGGCAAGCTCACGATGTACATGACCACCCAGGCCCCGCATGCGATCCGCACGGTGATCGCCCTCGTTGCCGGGCACCTCGGCCTCTCCGAGGAAAGGATTCGGGTCATCTCTCCCGACATCGGCGGCGGCTTCGGCGGCAAGGTGCCGGTCTATCCCGGCTACGTCA
>DAISKN010000643.1:0-4211 GCA_036820975.1 Acidobacteriota bacterium
GCCGTAGGCGTCGTGGTACAGCACGGAATAGGGGTAGCTCGGCGTGTAGGGGAGATGGGGATCGAGAAAGTGGAGCCAGAGAAAGAACGGACGCGCCGGATCGCGACCCGCGAGCCAGTCCGAGGCGGCGAGAGAGAGGCTTCGGGCGTCGAGCCCCGCCGAGAACTTGTTGTTGTGGTACTCGGCAAAGCCCTGGTCCAGGCCGGATTTGTTGCGGAGCCAGGTGTGGCGGGTCATCGCCGCCGTCTGGTAACCGGCGTTCTGGAACCGCTCGGCCAGGGTCTCGATCGAATCCGCCAGCACGGCCGGGTGGTTTCGGACTCCGTGCCGGGGCGGTGTCATCCCGGTCATCAACGAGGCGATCGAGGGGAGGGTGAAGGGCGCCTGGGCGACGGCGTTCTCGAAGCGGGCGCCCTCGCGAGCGAGCCGGTCGAGGTTCGGTGTCGTGTTCCTGCCGTAGCCATGGCTTCCCACGTGGTCGGCGCGAAGGGTCTCGATGGTGACCAGGAGTACGTTGGGCTTCGGCGCCGCGGGCTCGGGCGGCGGCCGGCAGGCGATCGAAGCGCAAGCGACGACGAGAGCGAGCCGAGCGAAGAGCGAGGCGAGCACGAAGCTAGGTTCGCCGGGTCGCGCGGGCCCCAGGCGCCGAGACCGGCTGCGAGGCCATCGGCTGTTCCCGGGGGATGCGCGTCGAGACGACGTTTCCGTCCTGGAGCGAGACGAGAACCCGGTCGCCCTTCTTGATCTTCCCGGCGATGAGCTGGTGGGCGAGGACGTTCTCGATCTGGGACTCGACCTGGCGCCGGAGCGGCCTCGCTCCGTAGACCGGATCGTAGCCGTCCTCGGCGAGCTTCTCCTTCACCGCATCGGTCACCTGGATTCCGAGATCCTGCTCCGCCAGGCGCTTTCCGAGATCGGCGAGCACCAGGTCCACGATGGCACGGATGTGATGCTTCTCGAGCTGGTGGAACACGATGAGGTCGTCGATGCGGTTCACGAGCTCGGGCTTGAAGACTTTCTTCACCGCCCGCATCACCCGGTCCTTGATCTCCTCGTACTTACGCGAGGAGACGGGGGTGGCGAAGCCGATGCTCCCGTACTCCCGGGTGATGTCCTCGCTTCCGATGTTCGAGGTCGCGATGATGATTGTGTTGACGAAGGAAACCGTCCGGCCCTGGGCGTCGGTGAGCCGCCCGTCTTCCAGAATCTGGAGGAGCATGTGGTAGACGTCGGGATGGGCCTTTTCGATCTCGTCGAGGAGCAGCACGCTGTAGGGATTGCGGCGGACCTTCTCCGTGAGCTGTCCTCCCTCGCCGTATCCGATGTATCCGGGAGGCGAGCCGATCATCTTCGAGACCGAGTGGCGCTCCATGTACTCGCTCATGTCGAGGCGGATGAGGCGCTCCTCGTCGTCGAGCAGGAACTCGGCGAGCGCCTTGGCGAGCTCGGTCTTCCCGACCCCCGTCGGTCCCAGGAAGATGAAGGCGCCGATGGGCCGCTTCCGGCCCTTGAGGCCCGCTCGGTTCCGGCGGATGGCGTCGGAGACGGCGTGCACCGCGTTCTCCTGACCCACGATGCGGCGGTGGATGTTCTCCTCCATCCGCGAGAGCTTCTGCGCCTCGGATTCCAGCATCCGCGTGACCGGAACGCCGGCCCAGCCCTGGACCACGCGGGCGATGTCCTCGGTTCCGACGGCCGAGTCCTCGGGCCGCCGGCTCTCGCGCCACTCCTGGAGCATCGTCTTGAGGTCGGACTCGAGCCTCATCAGGGTCTGCTGGCAGAGGGCCGCGCGCTCGTAATCCTGGGCCTGGTAGGCCTCCCTCTGCTGGGAGAGGAGCTTGTCGCGGTCGCGCTTCACCCGGCGGATCTCCGGGGGGGCGTAGACCAGCTCGAGGTGCTTCCGCGCCCCGGCCTCGTCCAGGAGGTCGAGCGCCTTGTCAGGAAGGAATCGGTCGGCGATGTAGCGGTCCGCGAGCTTCGCCGCGGCGTCGACCGCGTCGTCGCTGAAGACCACGTTGTGGTGGAGCTCGTAGTTGCGCTGGAGTCCTTTGAGGATTCGCAGCGTCTCCTGGACCGACGGCTCCTTGATCAAGATGCTCTGGAACCGCCGCTCGAGGCCTTTGTCCTTCTCGATGTGCTTCTTGTACTCCTCGAGGGTGGAGGCGCCGATGCAGCGGAGCTGGCCGCGGGCGAGCGCCCCCTTGAGCATGTTGGAGGCGTCGAGACCGCCCTCGACGTTGCCCGCGCCCACGACGGTATGGATGTCGTCGATGAACAGGATCACCTGTCCCGAGGCGGCGAGCACTTCTTCCTTGATGGTCTTCAGGCGCTCCTCGAACTCGCCGCGGAATTTCGAGCCCGACACCACCTCGCTCATCTCGAGCATGAGAACGCGTTTCCCCATCAGCGTGTCGGGGACTTCGGCGTTCGCGATACGCTGGGCCAGGCCCTCCACGATCACGGTCTTCCCCACGCCCGGCTCGCCGATGAGGACCGGGTTGTTCTTCTTCCGCCGGAGCAGGATCTGGATGAGCCGGCGGATCTCTTCCTCGCGGCCCACCACCGGGTCCAACGCTCCGCGGCGGGCCATCTCCGTGAGATCGGTGGTGTACTTGGTGAGCGTCTCGAACTTGGTGTCGCCTCGCTTGTCGTCGACGGTGCGGGTTCCCCGCTGGCGCAGGTAAGAGTCTTTGGTCCGCTCGTAGCGGAAGCCCAGGTCCCGGAGGATTCGCGCCGAGAGTCCCGCGGGCTCCCGGTGGAGCGCGAGGAACATGGCGCCGACGCCGACGAAGCGGTCCCCCATCTGGTCCGCCTCCTCCTTGGCCATGCGGAGCACTTCCGCGGTCTGGGGCGAGACCAGGATCTGGAGCGAGCCTTCGCGCCGCAGCTTGAGCTTGTTCCGCTGCGCCGCGAGGATCAGGTCGACGATCGACTTCTTCGTCGAGGCCGACTGAAGGCCCAGATCCTCCATGAGCCGGAGGGTCTCGGAGCCGTCCTGCTCGAGCAGGCCCAGGAGAACGAACTCGGGGGTGAGCTCGTTCTGGCGGAGGTTCACGAGCTCCATGGAGCCGATGTTGACCGCTTCGATGACGCGCTCGGTGCAGTGGCGAAAAAGGACGTTGTTCATGCGGATCCCTACATCGTCAAGGAATGCATGGGGGTGCTTTCGGGGGAAGAATAGCACATGAGGGGTCCCGGGTCGGCGTCGCGACCCCGGTGTTATAATCCCAGCTCGCAACCCGTGAGAATTCTCACCGTAACGACGTCCTTTCCCAAGTTCGAGGGCGATACGACGGCGCCGTTCATCGAGTCGATCACCCGCGAGCTCGCCTCGCGGGGACACCAGCTGACGGTAGTGCTCCCCGCGCGATCCGATCTCCTTCCTTCGCCCATCGAAGGGGTTCGGTTCCGTCCCTACCGCTACGCGCCCACCGCCTCGCTCGAGGTCTTCGGCTATGCCGAGGCGCTAAGAGCCGATGTCGCGCTGCGCGGGGCGACCTACGCCATGCTCCCGTTCGCCGTCGTCTCCGGCCTGCGCTCGCTGCGAAAGGAGCTCCGAGAGCGGAATTACGACGTGGTCCATGCCCACTGGGTGGTTCCGAGCGGGGCGATGGCGGCGCTGGCGCTCGGACAGGCCGGGCCCCCCCTCGTCGTGAGCCTCCATGGCTCGGACGTGTTTCTGTCCGAGAAGAGCGGCGTCGCCCGCCTCGGCGCGAGGAGGGCATTCCGGGCCGCCGCCGGGGTCACCGCCTGCAGCCGCGATCTTTCCGAGAGAAGCATTCCCCTCGGGGCGCGATCGACTCCGGAAGTAATTCCCTATGGTGTTTCCAGCGACCTGTTCCGGCCGGATCCGGCGGGAGGTCGCGAGCTCCGTCAGGAGCTGTGGCTTTCCCCGCACGCATTCGTTCTCTTCGCTGCGGGACGTCTCGTTCACAAGAAGGGATTCGAGGTGCTGCTCGACGCGGCGGGCGAGCTTCGCGGACGAGGGCGATCGGTCGAGCTGGTCATTGCCGGAAAGGGCGACCTCGAGGACGCCCTCGCCCGGCGCGCGGAGAACCTCGGGATTTCCTCTCATGTGAAGCTCGTGGGCAACGTCGAAAGGAGCGCTCTGCCTCGCTACTTCGCCATGGCGGACGCGGTCGTGGTGCCTTCCGTGAGAGACGCGGCGGGCAACGTCGACGGCCTTCCGAACGTTCTCCTCGAGGCCATGG
>DAISKN010000644.1:0-4197 GCA_036820975.1 Acidobacteriota bacterium
GTCGCGGCGACGGCGGGCGCCGACCTCGCGGCCACGGCCGACGGAGCCGTGGCGCTCGATTCCCTCACCGCTTTCTACGCGATGTTGAACGCGGTGGTGGTGGGCGCTTCAGTCCTGGTCCAGCTCCTCCTCGCGAATCGAGTCATCTCCAGCGTGGGGGTTACCCGGGGCGAGCTGGTAGCGCCTCTCACCTTCCTCGGCGCCTTCGCCGCGGTCGGTTTCGTCTGGCTCGCGGGCGGAGGCCGGATCGGCTCCTCTTTCTTCGTGACCCTGGTGGTCTCGAAGGCGGTTCAGAAAGTGCTCCGGATCTCGCTGGTGCGCACCTCGACCGATCTCATCTACAACGCCATCGCCGACGAACGCCGGGGAAGGGCCAAGGCGTTCAAGGAGACGCTGATCGAGCCGTTGGGTGTTCTCCTCGGAGGCCTGTTTCTGCTCGCGAGCACCACCCTCCCGCTCCAGTACGTGCTCGGCGGCGCCATCCTGCTCTCGGTCGCGTTTCTGGCGTCGACGCTCGAGCTCAAGAGCCGCTACCTCGAGAGCCTGGTTTCCGTCCTCAGGGAGAAGAGCCGCTTCCGGTTCGCCTTTCCGTCGCTGGTGATGCGACCGCCGGACCGGGACGCGGCGAGTGTCGGAGTGTCGGGGCTGAAGCGGGCCCTGGAGAACGACGCCGCCTCGGTGCGTCTGCTGGCGGTCGAGGTCGCGGCCGAGTTGAAGGAGCCCGAGGTGGCGAGCCTCCTGGTGGACCGCTTCCGGGCCGAGCCCGACGCCGAGGTTCGGGCGCGGATGCTCGCGGCGCTGGGCAAGATGCTACACGGACGAAGCGACGGGCGCGAGGTCGAGACCATCGCCGACGTCGACCCGCGAGTTCGAGCGAGCGGCATGGAGTCGCTCGCCCAGAGCGGGATCTTCCAACCGGGGGACGTCACCGTGGACGATCCTCTTCCCCCGGGCGTGACGGCGCCTGCGATGGCTTCTCCTTCGGAGAGCCCTCCCGTTGTCGAAGAAGATCGGCGCCGCACGATCCTGGAGATCGCGCGCCGCCCCGACCGGGACGCGCTCGAGCGGCTGGTTCATTTTCTCGAGGAAGGCGACGGGGCGACCCGGCACGTGGCCGCCCGCGCGCTCGAGAACTGCGGCGAGGCCGCGATCGACGCGCTCACGCTCGCTCTCTGGTCGACGGACGTCGAGGCCCGGCGCTACGTCATCCGCGCCCTCGGCCGCATCGGGACACCCCGAGCGCGCCAGGCTCTGCTGCCGGTGCTGTCGCTCGAGGCGGAAGAGGCTTATTACGATCTGGTGCGGCTCGAGGCGATCCGCCGCCTTCCCGATCGACCCGGAATCCGGCTCCTCGCGGACTCCCTGGTCCAGCGCGTGGAGCGCGCCCGCAGAAACGCGCACCAGGTGCTGCGAGCGGTGTTCCTCGCCGAGCCCGGAATGCGGCTCATCTTGAGCAACCTGAATCACCCCGACCGCTACGTTCGATCGAGCGCCATCGAAGCTCTCGAGCTCCGGGTCGATGCCTCTCTCCTCGGGGGAATCCTTCCTCTCTTCGAGCACGAGAACCCCCGGTCCATCGCCGAGCACGGAGGGGCGCTCTTCTCGCTACCGGCGCGGAAGCCGGCGGACGTTCTGAGAGAGCTCGCGCGCCACCGCTCGTCCTGGATACGGGCCTGCGCCGTCTACGCTCTGGGACAGGTCGGAGGCCGGGACGATCTGGCGACGCTCCAGAGAGTCGTCGAGGACCCCTACGATCTCGTGAGGCTCAATGCCATCGAAGCCATCGGACATCTGGGCGATTCCACGGCGATCTCATTTCTCGAACGCTTGACCGTGGAGAGCGGGAGGATGCGGGAGTATGCCGAGGCCGCCGTGGGAGACATCCAGAACCGGCAAGGCCATCGGGGCAGCACCCCGCGCGATTAGGCACCAGGCTTCCTCATCTCCGAGAAGGTTCATCAAGATCCCCTGTAGTTCGAAACCCGCGGCCGCTCGCGGGGGTTTCCCCCCCCACTCGATCACCGCTCCGTAAATCGACGACCCACTAAGCTTTCGACTCGCGGTTCACGCTCAAACATACGGTGGGTGCTCGAAGCTTCGTCCGACCTCGCCTGATCGCGAGTCAGGCAACCAAAGCAACGGCTTCAGGATCCAATCCGACCTTTCAGGTCATTTTCGTCAGCGTAGTGGGGCTCTGCGTTCTGCTCATCCTCGTTCTCGCCGTCTGGGGTGGTTCGTACTACTCGGCTCCGTTGAGCGAGCGCACGCAGCATCCGCTCAATGCCTGGCTCAAGCCCTCGGGAGCCGTGGGTCGCCTTCTCGGCATCGCCGGCACGGTGATGATGCTCCTCATCTTCCTCTACTCCCTGCGCAAGCGCTCCGAGACCCTTCAGAAGATCGGGACCCAGGCGCAATGGCTCAAGGTACACATCTTTCTCGGCATCGGCGGTCCCATCCTCGTGACCTTCCACACTTCGGGAAAGCTCAACGGGATCGTCGCCATCGCTTTCTATTCGATGTGGGCCATGGTCCTCTCGGGGGCGTTCGGCCGCTACCTCTACGCCAAGATCCCCCGGACCATTTCCGGCAATCAGATGACCTTGAAAGACATCGAGGAGGAGCTCGCCCGCATCGTGAATCTGCTGAGAGAGAGCGAGAGCCGCGAGGACATCCTCGCGGGAATCGAGACGTTTCTCGGGAGAACCCGCAAGGAGACGGGCGGGCTCCTGCGAGCACTGAGCCGCGTGGTCCTGGATGACGCCGCCCTTCCCTCGAAAGCTTACCGGATCCATCGAATCCTGAGCCGGGATCCGTCGCTTTCGATTCGCGCACGTTGGCGGTTGAGCCTTCTGGTACTGAGGCAGCAGCGGCTCTTGAACAAGCTCGCGGTCCTGGACGCCATGAAGCGTCTGTTCTCGTACTGGCACGTGTTCCACAAGCCTTTCACCGTCATCACCTTCGTGATCGTGATCGTCCACGTCGGGGTGGTGACGTATCTCGGCTATGGGCTTCGCTTCGGATGAGAAAAGGATGGTGGCTTCTGGTAGGTCTCGCGTGGGTCGGCGCTGAAGTAGAGATCGACGCGCAGGAGCTCGACTCCTTGATCTCCCCGGGGCCTTTGAGCCGTGTCCACGCGGAGCTCGCGGGGCTTTCCAACTGCACTTCGTGCCACGCGCCCGGAAAGGGAGTCACCGACGACAAATGCCTCTCCTGTCACACGGAGCTCGGTGCCCGGGTCTCGGCCGGCCGCGGGCTTCACCGCGGAAAGACGGACTGCGTATCCTGCCACTCCGATCACCAGGGAGTGGACTTCGCCCTCGTCCGTTGGGATCCCGGCGCTTTCGATCACCGGGAAACGGGGTATCCGCTCGAAGGCCTCCATCTCAAGGTCGCGACCTGCGACGCCTGTCATCGGCCTCCGAACGCTCCCGCGCGCGGGAAGTCCGCGTCGTTTCTGCTGAACGACGGCCGCTGCAGCGCCTGCCACGAGGACCCGCATCGGGGAAGCCTGGGGACGAGCTGCGGCGACTGCCACTCCGTCGACCGGACGTTTCGCGATACGCGGTTCGATCACGAACGCGCCCGCTTCCGCCTGGTGGGCGCCCATCGACAAGTCCAGTGCGAGAAGTGCCATCCGAACCAGAAGTGGAAAGGGCTTCGATTCGCCGGTTGCGCTGACTGCCACCAGGATCGGCATCGACCGAGCCTGGGGGCCGATTGCCAGCGGTGCCACACGGAGACGTCGTGGGGAAAGACGAAATTCGATCATGCGGCCACGAGATTCCCCCTGCTGGGGAAACACGAAGGACTCCTTTGCTCGCGTTGCCACCAAGGAGAGGGTTTCCGCGGAGTCGCCTTCGAAACCTGCGCCGACTGCCACCAGGACCCGCATCGACCGACTCTGGGGGTCGATTGCCAGCGATGCCACTCGGAGACTTCGTGGCGTAAGTCGAAATTCGACCATGCGGCCACGAGATTCCCCCTGCTGGGGAAACACGAAGGTCTCCTTTGCTCGCGTTGCCACCAAGGAGGGGGTTTCCGCGGAGTCCCTTTCGGAAAGTGCGCCGAATGTCACACGAAAGACCCGCATTTCGGGCAGTTCGAAGACGACTGCGCGCGCTGCCACGAGGTCGAAGGCTTCGAAAAATCCACCTTCGACCATGGCTCGGGAGGCCCGGGAGAAAAGAGCCGATATCC
>DAISKN010000645.1:0-4194 GCA_036820975.1 Acidobacteriota bacterium
GGATCTTCGCCGCGAACGGCGGAAGCAGACCGTCCTTGGCCATGGTGTAGAAGATCCGGGGCTGCCCGAGGAGCATCACCAGGATCACCGACGACAAGCCGAAGATCGCTCCCAGCTTCACCACCAGCATGAGCCAGGTGATCCCGATGCGATCCACCGCCACCGCGATCGGGTCCGGGACGTTGAGCTCGTAGTAGGGGACGATTCCATTCATCACCAGCGATACCGCGATGTAGAGCACGGTGCAGACCGCGAGCGAGCCGAGGATCCCGATGGGCATGTCCCTCTGCGGGTTCTTCGCCTCCTGGGCCGCGGTCGAGACCGCGTCGAATCCGATGTAAGCGAAGAAGATCACTCCGGCGCCCCGCAGAATTCCCGAGAAGCCGAACTGTCCGAAGGTTCCGGTGTTCTCGGGAATGAACGGCCTCCAGTTCGCCGGATTGATGTAGGCGACGCCGATGGCGACGAACAGCAGGACCACGCCCAACTTGACGATGACGATGACGTTGTTGACGTTCGCCGATTCCTTGATTCCCACGACCAGGACGATGGTGACGACGGCGATGATGAACATCGCCGGGAGGTTGAGGATGCCTTTCGCGACCGGGAGGGACGCGATGTCGACCCCCTGCCGGCCGAGCTCGGCGAGGAGCTGAGGGGTCGAGGCCACCCACTCACCGGAGGTGAGCCGCAGCAGCGTGATTCGCTCCCAATCGAGAAGCCCTGCGCCCGGGATGTGGGTGAACCCGGCGCGGAACTCCGGCGGGATGACGATGCCTATCTGGTCCAGGAGGCTCACGAAGTACCCGCTCCATCCAACGGCCACCGTCGACGCCGCGAAGCTGTACTCCAGGATGAGGTCCCATCCGATGATCCAGGCGACGAACTCCCCCATCGTGGCGTAGGCGTAGGTGTAAGCACTTCCGGCGATGGGGATCATCGAGGCCATCTCCGCGTAGCAGAGGCCGGCGAGGGCGCAGGCGAAGCCCGCGAGCAGGAACGAGAGCACGATCGCCGGACCCGAGTAGTTCGCCGCCGCTTGTCCGGTCAGCACGAAGATGCCGGCGCCGATGATGGCCCCGATACCCAGGGTTACCAGGTTCGTGGCCGTCAGGGCGCGCTTCAGCCCGTGCTCCGAGTCCGACGCCTCCGTCTGAAGGTCGGCGATGGACTTGGTCTGGAACAATTGGCTCATACGAAACCTCCTGATTGAATAATGAGCTCCGCCGAATCGTCAGGTCAGGTCTTGTTTTATGCCGCCAACTTCGTCGGCCGCGGGGCCTCGGCAATCGAGCCGCGCTTGGAATAGGTAACCGCCGCAGCCAGCGCCAGCAGCGAGCCGAGCACCACGGTCACGCGCAGCCCGGTCGAGAGATCCCGGATGACGAAGGGCGCGATCAGGATCGCGACCAGGTTCATCACCTTGATGAGCGGGTTGAGGCCCGGGCCGGCGGTGTCTTTGAATGGATCGCCGACCGTATCTCCGATGACCACCGCCTTATGAGCCTCGGTTCCCTTTCCTCCGAGGTAGCCGTCCTCGACTTTCTTCTTCGCGTTGTCCCAGTTGGCACCGGTATTGGACATGAAGACCGCGAGAAGCTGGCCGCTCAGGATGGCCCCTCCGAGAAAGCCCCCGAGCGCCTCGGCGCCGAGAGCGAATCCGACGAGGAGCGGGGAGAAGATCGCGAGGATCGCCGGTCCCAGGAGCTCCTTCTGCGCCATGGCGGTCACGATATCGACGCAGCGGGCGTAGTCGGGCTCCTCTTTGAACGTGAGGATACCGGGCTTCTCCCGGAACTGACGCCGCACTTCCTCGACCACTCCGAACGCGGCGCGCCCGACCGCCTTGATGGCGAAGGCCGAGAACAGGAAGGGCACGGCGCCGCCGAGCGCGAGCCCCACGAGCACCGTCGGGAGGTTCAACTGAATCCCCTTCTCGAAAAGATGGGCCTCTTCGATGAAGGAGCGGTAGAGGCTCACCGCCGCCAGCACCGCGGTCGCGATGGCGAGACCCTTGGTGAGAGCCTTCGTGGTGTTGCCGATGGCGTCCATCCACGCGAGCGTCGTGCTCGCCTTCTCGTTCTCGACGCGGCTCATCTCGAAAATGCCGTGGGCGTTGTCGGTGATGGGGCCGTAGGTATCCATCGCCAGGAGGAAACCCGTCGTGGTGAGGAGCCCGAGCCCCGCGAGCGCGACCCCGTAGGCGCCGAAGAGCGTGCTCTCGGGAAAGAGCAGGCTCGCGCCCATGATGGTCGCGCCGATGGTCACGATGGCCCAGACCGTCGACTCCATCCCCTCCGCCATACCCGAGAGAATCACCGTCGCCGGCCCGGTGCGGGCGGCGGCGGCGGTCTCGGTCACCGGACGCTTGTCGGGATGGGTGAAGTGGTTGGTGAGCCAGAACGTCACCAGGGAAAGCACGATGCCCCCGGTGGCGGCGATGGCGTACCGATAGTCGGCGCGTCCGGTCGCCGGATCGATGAGGTAAACGGCGTTCACCGCGAAGAAGCCAAGGACGCTCGTCGCCGAGGAGACCCAATAGCCGACGTTGATGGGTCGCATCGGGTCGCGCATCTCCGACCCCTCGGGCACGCGCACCGCCAGGATCCCGAGGATCGAGGAGAACACGCCGACCGCCCGTAGAAGTAGCGGGAAGAGAATGAGCTTCATCCCGAACGCGGCCGCCCCTTCGCCGTGGGCGGCGGCGAACGCCGGATCGAGCGCGATCGCGGCGGCGAGGATGATTCCGGCGACGAGGGTGACCTCGTAGGACTCGAAGACGTCGGCCGCCATTCCGGCGCAGTCCCCGACGTTGTCGCCCACGTTGTCCGCGATGGTGGCGGGGTTTCTGGGATCGTCTTCCGGAATTCCCGCCTCGACCTTCCCCACGAGATCCCCGCCGACGTCGGCGGCTTTCGTGTAGATGCCGCCTCCGACGCGGAGGAAGAGCGCCGCGAGGCTCCCGCCGAATCCGAAGCCCACGAGAACCTTGGTGGCGTTCTCCCGGAACACGATAAAGATGATGGTCGCGCCGAGGAGTCCGAAGGCGACGGTGAACATTCCCGAGACCGCGCCCGCCTGGAACGCCAGCTCCATCGACTTCTTGAAACTGGTGAGCGCCGCGTTCGCGCTTCGCACGTTTCCCTTGACCGCGAGCCACATGCCCACGAAGCCGGCGCCGTAGGAGGCGGCGACTCCCATCAGGAACGCGAGGGCGACTCCGATGGGGATGTAGGTGAGGGCGCCCTGGGCGTCCGCGTAGATCTGCCGGAAGATCAGGAACAATCCGAGCGCGAGGACCGCGACGAACGGCGCCATCGTCTTGACCTGGCGGAACAGGTAGGCCATCGATCCCGCTTCGATGGCTTTCGCTACCTTCACCATGGCAGGCGTCCCGGGGCTCTCGGCGAGAACGCGACGGACGAGGTAGACGCCGTAGGCGATCGCCACCCATCCGGAGATGAAAACGATCCAGAGAACCGCCCAATCGGAAGCTCCGAACGGAGGCAAGGTGATACTGGCTTCACTCATACGATTCGGTACCCTCGCGGCTAGCGCGGCCCCCCCTCAGAGGTTGCACTCCGGACTCTGGGAGAGCCGCAAAATCCCGCCCGGCCGGCCTGACGGAACGTCCCGCGAGCCGGAGAAAAAGAGCGGCCGGTCGTTTCCCGAAGCGGTCGACGCGGCCACGGCCGGCGACTATATCCGCAGCGCCTTCGAAAACGCAAATTTCACCGAGGTTTCACGAATCCAGCTTGCCGAACGTCTCCCTCCGGACCAGCCATTTGGCGATCTCGAGAACGGGCAAGATCGTGAGGGCGACACCCAGGATCACCGCCCAGTCGACCGCCGACAAGCTGAAGTTTCCGAAGGGCTTCGCGAGCGCCGGGACGTAAAGGATGAGCCCGAGGAGGAGCAGCTCCCACGCGATGGCGGCGTTCAACCATCGGTTGGCGAAAGGCCTCCTCAGGACCGAGTGACGGTCCGAGCGAAAGTTGTACGCCTTGAAAAACTGGATCATCACCAGCGACACGAAGGTGATGGTCATCGATTCCTCGAGGCTTCGCCCCGAACGGAGGGCCCAGGTGAAGATCCCGAGGTTCGCGAGCGCCGACCACAACCCTCCCGCGAGCATCAGCGCAACCTCCGGCCGGGTGAAGATTCCCGACTTCCGGCTCCGCGGCGGTCGCCGCA
>DAISKN010000646.1:0-1065 GCA_036820975.1 Acidobacteriota bacterium
GGAGACCGATCTCGGCGCCTTCGTCCAGGCGGCGCGTGAGCTGGGGGTCGATGGGCTCTCGGTAACGCTGCCTTTCAAGGAGGCGATTCTCGAGCATCTCGACGAGGTCGACGACCTCGCGGCCCGCATCGGCGCGGTGAACACCGTCGTCGTCCGCGACGGAAGGTGGACGGGCTACAACACCGACCGCGACGGCGTCCTCGAGCCTCTGGCGAAGCTCGGACCGCTCCGCGGGAAGAGGGCGGTTCTCCTGGGCGCGGGCGGGGCGGCTCGCGCCGCGGCTCATGCGCTCGTCGAGATGGAGGCTTCCGTCCTCGTCCTCGCGCGGAACGAGTCGCGCGCGTCGGCCCTCGCCGCCTCCGTGGGCGGCGAGTCCGGTCCCCTCGCGCGTCTTTCGTCCGAATCCTGGGATCTTCTGGTGAACGCGACGCCCGTCTCGCCTCTCGTCGAATCGATCCCCGCGACTTCCATCGTCTTCGACATGGTCACGGTTCCCGAGGAGACCTCTCTCATCCGCAAGGCGCGGGAAGCGGGGGCGACGACCGTGACCGGACTCGAGATGCTCGCGGCCCAGGCCGTGCCCCAGGCGAAGCTGTGGATTTCGGAGACGCCGGACGCCTCCGAGCTCCTCGGCTATGCCCGGAGCCATCTCGCGAAGCGCGACCGGCGCTACTCGCGGCAGATCCTGTTCCAGGGAATCGGCGCCTCGGGTCAGGAGCGCATCCGGCGCTCCTCGGTCCTCGTCGTCGGCGGGGGGGCGCTCGGCTCGATTGCCGCGGAAATCCTCGTGCGCGCGGGCGTCTCGCGATTGAGGCTGGTGGATCGCGACTACGTCGACGAGTCGAACCTCCAGCGACAGAGCCTCTATGACGAACAGGATTTCGCCGAGGGGCTGCCCAAGGCAATCGCCGCGCGAAGAAAGCTCTTGAGGATCAACGGCGACGTCGAAGTCGAGGGCAGAGTCGAGGACGTGAACGCGGGAAACGTCCTGGCACTTCTCGAGGGCATGGATCTGGTCCTCGATGGCACCGACAACTTCGAGACCCGCTACCTCCTGAACGACGC
>DAISKN010000646.1:1075-4189 GCA_036820975.1 Acidobacteriota bacterium
GATCAAAACCGGCATCCCCTGGATCTACGCCGCCTGCGTCGGAAGCTACGGGATGAGCTTCGTGGTGCGGCCGGGTGTCACCGCATGCCTCCGGTGTCTCCTCGAAGAAGAGCCGCCCCCGGGCACGTCTCCGACCTGCGACACCGCGGGCGTCATCGCTCCCGCGGTCCACGCGGTGTCGGCTTTCCAGCTCGCCGAGGCCCTCAAAATCCTCTCGGGAAGGACCGAGGCGCTCACCGGCGCCGTTCTTTCGCTCGACGTCTGGCAGGGACGCGCGGATTCCTTCCGGCCGCAGGGCCGGCGCGCCGATTGCCCCGCCTGCGGGCTCGGGCGGCTCGAATACCTCGCCGGCGCCTCCGAGAGCCAGACGCTCACCCTTTGCGGCAGGAACGCCGTACAGGTTCGACCGGGCCGGCCCGCGTCTCTCGCGCTCGAGGAGGTCGCGGCGCGATTGCGCGAGACGGGCGAGGCCTCGGAGATCGTCGTGAACTCCTATCTTCTTCGCGGACGTCTCGCGGGTCGCGAGATCGTGCTCTTTCCCGATGGAAGGGCGATCATCCAGGGAACTCAGGATTCCGCGGAGGCCCGGAGCCTTTACGCGCGCTACGTGGGGATGTGATCGAATGACGCGGCGGTCGCTTCTCGAGATTCCCTCCGGAGTGCAGTGCTTCCTCGGAGACGAGGCGCGCCGTCGGCGAGAGATCGAGCGGGTGGCCGCGGAGGTGTTCCGCGGCTGGTCCTACGAGGAGATCGTTCTTCCGCTCTTCGACTTCGACGACGTCTTCACCCGCGGCGGCGGCGCCTCGTCGACCGACGGCACCTATCGCTTCATCGGCCGGGACGGCGAGGTCATGGCCCTCCGGGCGGATTTCACCGCGCTCGCGGCGAAGGTCGTGGTCTCGAGGCTCTCGCGAAGGAAGCTCCCCCTGCGCCTTTTCTACAGCGGGGAAGTCCTGCGATACCAGCCTCCGCGCGCGGGCCGCCGCGAGGAGCTCTTCCAGATCGGTCTCGAGCATCTGGGTGCTTCCGGCGTCGAAGCCGACGTGGAAGCGATCCTCGTCGCGACCGAAGCGCTCTCGAAGCTCGGCATCGACGACGCGGTCTTCACCCTCGGGCACGTCGGCTTCGCCCTCGATCTCCTCGCCGGAGTCGACGATCCCGACGAGCGCGCCTCCGCCCTGGAAGCGTTGCGACGCCGCGACCGCGACGGCCTCCGTCGCATCGTCGGGACGGGCGCCCCGGATCTGACTGCGCTTACGGGCGGGGCCGAGGTGCTCGAGCACGTCCGGCGATCGGCGGGAAGCGGGGATGCGCTCTCGAGGCTCGAGCACATCGTCTCCGCGCTCGCAGCACTCGGGCTCGAACAGCGTATTCGACTGGACCTGAGCGAAGTCCGGGACTTCGACTATTACACCGGCCTGGTCTTCGAGATGCATGCCCCGGGCTCGGGTCTCGAGCTCGGCGGGGGCGGCCGCTACGACTCCCTCCTCGGCCGATTCGGACGGGAAATGCCGGCGGTCGGGTTCTACCTGTCTCTCGACCGGGTCTCGGAGCTCCTGGCGAAGCGCGGCGTTTCGTCGCCGGAAGCCGGCGCATCCACCGTCCGCTCCCTGGGCGAAGCGCTGAAAGCGCGAAAGCAGGGCAAGAGGGTGGTGGTCGAGCCATGACGTTGACGTTGGCGCTTCCGACGGGACGAATCTTCGAGGAGACGTCGGAGCTTCTTCTGAGCCGCGGAGTCAAGCTCCCGCCCGCCGTCCGGGCGGGGAGGCGCCTCCGCATCGAAGCGGATCCCTTCACGCTCGTGCTGGCGAAGGATCGGGACGTTCCGACGTATGTGGAGCACGGCGTCGCCGACGCGGGAATCGTCGGAGTCGACGTCCTCTCCGAATCGCGGCCCGACGTCTTCGAGCCGCTCGACCTCGGGATCGGCGCCTGCCGGATGGTCGTCGCCCGGCCGTCGTCGCGGCCCGCGGGATTCTACCGGGACCTCTCCGTCGTCCGTGTCGCGACCAAGTATCCCGCGGTCACCACGCGCTTCTTCCACGGCCGCGGCATCCCCGTCGAAGTCATCCCGCTCGCGGGCTCGGTGGAGCTCGCTCCGGTCCTCGGGCTCGCGGACTGCATCGTGGACCTCGTCCAGACCGGGGCTACTCTCGCCGCGAACGGCCTCGAAGTCGACGAGGTCCTCTTCGAGAGCACGGCGCGGCTGATCGTGAACCGGGCGAGCTTTCGGTTGAAGACCGAGGCCCTGCGCGGCCTGGTCCGCCGTCTCGAGGGGGAGCGAGAAGCATGATGCGCGTCTTCGAAGACCCGGAAGCCTACTTTCGGGGTCGCGACGTCGACGAGGAAGGCGCTTCGCGCGAAGTGCGGGAGCGGGTCGAGGCGATCGTGGAGCGCGTCCGAAGGGACGGCGACCGCGCGCTTCTCGAGCTCTCGCGCGAGCTCGACGCCGTTTCGCTGCGTCGAGAAGACCTGCGAGTCTCGCGCGACGATCTGGCGCGATCGGCGGCCCTCGCTCCCCGCGGCTTTCGCGACGTCCTCTCTCGGGCCCGCGACAACATCCGGCGATATCACGAAAGGCAAGTCCAGCAGGGGTTCGAGATCGTGGACCGGGACGGAACGTCGCTCCGCCAGAGACTCCGGCCGCTCGAGAGCGCCGGAGTCTACGTTCCCGGCGGAGAGGCGAGCTATCCCTCGACGGTGCTGATGAACGTGGTTCCCGCTCAGCTCGCGGGCGTACCCCGGATCGTCGTCGTGACTCCTCCCGGGGCCCTCGAGCGGTCGAACGAGCTCGCGGCGGCGCTGGATCTGCTCGGCCTCGAGGAGATCTACCGCGTGGGAGGCGCCCAGGCGGTGGCCGCGCTCGCCTACGGAACCGAGAGCATCCGGCCGGTGGTGAAAATCGTCGGACCGGGTAACGCCTACGTCGCCGAGGCCAAGCGTCTCGTCTTCGGCCGGGTCGGAATCGACGCCATCGCCGGGCCGAGCGAGATCGTGGTCCTCGCCGACGAAAGCGCCGAGCCCCGGTACGTCGCGGCGGACCTGCTTTCTCAGGCCGAGCACGGGTCGGGAGACGAGCGGGCGATTCTCGTCACCACCTCGCGCGCGCTCGCC
>DAISKN010000647.1:0-4186 GCA_036820975.1 Acidobacteriota bacterium
CGCCCATCGCGCGAAGCCGTGGCCTCCGAGAGGGTGATCGGAGGCGCCGGCGGGGATGGGGTACGGCTTTCCTCCCCGGGCCTTCACCGACTCGATCGCCTCTTCCCAGCTGGGGCGGAATCCGATGTCGAAGCCGGCATCGACCAGACGAACGTCGGCGCCGAGAATGCGCGACAGCAGAATGTTCCCGATCTTGTCGTAAATCGAGTCGGGCCAGTCCACCCAGTGCTCCTGGACCAGAAGGGCGGAAAGGCCGAGATGCGCCGCGACGGCGGCGACCTGCCGCGTGTGGTTCGACTGGATCCCGCCAATCGAGACCAGGGTGTCGCACTCCTGGGCCAGGGCCTCGGCGGCGAGGTACTCGAGCTTCCTCACCTTGTTGCCGCCGAACGCGAGACCGGAGTTGCAGTCCTCCCGTTTGGCCCAGAGCTCGACCTGGCCGCCGAGGTGCCGGCTCAGCCGTTCGAGGGGATGTACGGGGGAGGGGCCGAAGAGCAGCGGCACGCGGGGGAAGTCTTCCAGTCTCATCCCAATAATATTATGGAGTTCGAACTTCACCCTCGGGGAATCCGTAGGAGGACGACGAGAGGTTCCCCATGTTCCATCAACTCTGGAAGAACGTCCAATACTCCATCCGGAGACTCGCGCAGCGGCCGGGATTCACGCTGGTCGCCGTTGCCTCCCTTGCTCTCGGGATCGGGGCCAACAGCGCGATCTTCAGCCTGGTCAATGCGGTGCTGCTGCGGAAGGCCCCCCTGGAGAAGCCCGAGGAGCTCGTGGAGATTTACCTTTCCTCCCCCGAGTTCGAGTACAACGCGTTCTCCTACCCGGACTACCGGGACTTCCTGGCGGGAACGAAGGACGTCTTCGTCGAGGTTTCGGGAACCAAATTGACGCTCACCCAGACGGACAGCGACTCCGGAGTCGAGGTCCTTCCGGCGGAGATGGTGACGGGCAACTACTTCGGAACCCTGGGAATCGAGGCCGCCCTCGGACGGACCCTCCTCCCGGAGGACGACGTCGCCCCGGGAGCCCACCCCGTCGTCATGCTCGGCCACAATCACTGGCTCAAGGGTTTCGGCGGCGACCCCGGCGTAGTCGGGCGGGAGACCCGGATCGGAGGCCGCCCCTATACCGTCGTCGGCGTCGCTCCGGCGGACTACCAGGGCCATTTCCGCG
Source organism: Acidobacteriota bacterium (assembly GCA_036820975.1). Taxonomy (GTDB): domain Bacteria; phylum Acidobacteriota; class Vicinamibacteria; order Marinacidobacterales; family SMYC01; genus DAISKN01. The sequence goes on from DAISKN010000647.1 coordinate 1,180, forward strand.
GCCTCTCCCCGGCATTCTTTCTCCCGCGGATGATGCTGAACGAAGTGTCTCCCGCGAACCACGACCAGCTCGAGTCCAGAGGCGATCATGGACTCTTCGTGAAGGCGCGGTTGCGCCCCGGAACGACGATGGCTCAGGTCCAGACCGCTGCGGATGCCGTGGCCGAAAGGCTGCGCGAGTCCGCGATCGAGGACTGGGATCCCCAGGCGGAATTTCTCTTCGTCCCCACCTCGGACGTGATTCTCTATCCTCCCTTCGATCGCTTCGTCCGGGCCGGAGCCTGGCTGCTGATGATCGTGGTGGGGCTGGTTCTCCTGATGGCCTGCGTGAACCTCGCGAGCTTCCTCCTGGCGAGAGCCATGGACCGCAGGAAAGAGGTCGCGCTTCGCATCGCTCTCGGAGCGACCCGAGGCCGTCTCGTGGGACAACTTCTCACCGAGACTCTGCTTCTCGCGCTTCTCGGAGGCATCGCGGGACTCGCTCTCGGTCAGGGTCTTCTCGGGATTCTCGTCGGCGCCGATCTTCCTCTTCCCGTTCCCCTGACGCTCGATCTGGGTCTCGACCCGACCGTCCTCGGCTTCAGTCTGGCGGTTTCCCTCGCCGCCGGCCTTCTTCTCGGGCTCGCGCCGGCTCTGCAGACCACGAACCCCGACGTGTCCGCGACCATCAAAGACGAGACCGCGGGAGTGGGACGCTCCGGGGGGCTCACGCTGAGGAACGCTCTGGTGGTGCTCCAGGTGGCGACCTCCGTCGTCCTCCTGGTGGGAGCCGGGCTCTTTCTCCGGAGCTTCCAGCGCATGCAGACGGTGGACCCAGGATTCGGCCGGGACCCCTCCGCGATCCTCTCGCTGCTCCTTCCGGCGAACCGTTTTCCCGAGGAGACGGGAAGGGTCTTCGAAAGGCGCCTGACGGAGCGCCTCCTTCGAGTGCCCGGAGTGACCGCCGTCGGAATCACCAGCAACCTCCATCTGAACACCCTCAACATCCAGAACATGGAGATCAATGTCGACGGAATGGAGCCGCCCGAGGGCCGCGATTCCCACATGGTGGACCGGGCCACGGTGACCCCGGGCTTCTTCGAAGCCACGGGAATCCGGATTCTCCGGGGCCGGAACTTCGAAGAGATCGATCTCCCGGGCTCGCCTCCGGTCGCGGTCATCAACGAGGCTCTCGCGGAAAAGTTCTTTCCCGGCGCCGACCCGCTGGGACGAGTTCTCCGCCGCCCGGACGAAGGCGACGACGACCTGCTCATCGTCGGCGTCGCCGCGACCGCCAAGATCCGCTCGCTCGGCGAAGCGCCGCGGCCCTTCGTCTACGTGCCCTTCTCCCAGAGGTACACGACGTATCTGACGATCGTGGCGAAGACCGAAGGCGATGCCGAAAGGACCACGGTGGACGTGATGGTGGCCGCCCGCGAGATCGACCCCGAGCTGTGGATCTGGGAGGCTAGAACCATGTCCAACTACATGGGCGTCGTGCTCCTGCCCGCGCGTCTTTCGGCAATCCTGCTGTCGGGCTTCGCCGCCGTCGCTCTCCTGCTCGCGAGCATCGGCCTGTACGGCATCGTGAGCTACTCGGTGTCGCAGCGGTCCCGCGAAGTCGGGATCCGGATGTCTCTCGGGGCCGACGGGGGAAGCGTCGTGGGAATGCTGATGGGGAGCGGGCTCAAGCTCGTCGGCCTGGGCGCGGCCGTCGGCGTCGTCGCCTCGCTCGCGGCGACCCCGGCTCTGGCGAACCTGCTCTTCGGGGTTCGGCCGACGGACGTCGTCTCCTTCGTGGGCATGCCGCTGGTGCTGATCGTGGTCGCGACGCTCGCGGCCTACGTGCCCGCGAGACGGGCGAGCCGCATCGATCCGGTGCGGGCCTTGAAAGCCGAGTAGTCGTCCGGCGCCTCTCGTGGTACCCTCCCGGAAACCACGAACACTTTCAACGTGGGAGGTGAGCCATGAGATCCATGACGCTTCCTCTGATGGGATTGCTGGCCCTGGGCTCCTCGGCTCTCGCTTCCGGCCAACACTCGGCGCGCTCCCTCGATTGGCCGGTCTTCGAGGACATCCTCGAGACGGGCGAGGTCGTGGCCATCGAGGACATGGGAACCGGCGCCAACCGACCGTTGAAAGTCACGCTGCGAAAGCAGGGTCGGAGCGTCGATGCCGTCTGGAAACCCATCAAGCGCGGGCCTCGAGAGGAAACCTGGGAGAGCTATCAGGCGGAGGTGGCCGCCTACGAGCTCGACAAGATGCTCGGCCTGCGGATGGTCCCTCCCACGGTGGTGAAGGAGATCCAGGGCGTGAAGGGCTCGCTCCAGCTCTGGGTGGAAGGCTGCCGCTCCTTCCAGGACGCGCGCGACGAGGCCCCGGGAGGCGAGGCCTGGGACCGGACGATGTCTCGCATGAAGGTGTTCGACAACCTCATCAGCAACTGGGCGCGGAGCGATCGGGACTTCCTGGTGGACCCCGAATGGAACGTCGTGCTCATCGACCACTCGCAGGCGTTCCTGAGCACCAACGAGCTTAGCGCGAAAACCGACCAGCTTCCCGAGATTTTCGACAAACGATTGATGGAACGACTCCGGTCGCTCCAGTCGGACATTCTGCAGATGCGCTTCGGCCGAATGCTTCTCGATCCCCAGGTCCGCGCCATCCTCGGCAGGCGCGACGCCCTTCTGACGATGATGGAAAGGCTCATCGCCGAGAAGGGCGAGTCCGCGGTATTGTTCTAGGGGATGCGAAGCCTCGCCTTTGCCGTTTGGCTTTGCGCCGGCTCCGGGTTCGCCGCCGAGCCGCTCGCCGACGCCCGCGAGATCGCGCGTTGGTTGACGGCGTCGGGCCGCGACGTTCCGGACGGGCGGGTCTGGCCCGTGGACCCGGAGAAGCCCGAAGAGGTGGTGGCGCACCTCTACTCGGGGACGTCCGGCATCGTCCTCTTCTTTCTCGAGGCCCACCGGTTGACCGGAGACGCCGCCTATCTGGAACAGGCCCGCGCCGGGGCCGACTATCTTCTCTCG
>DAISKN010000648.1:0-4179 GCA_036820975.1 Acidobacteriota bacterium
GCCAAATCGAACCGCCCCAGCTCCTTGCGCGCCGCCCGGTCGGCTTCGTCCCGGATGGCCGGCCGCGGCTTTCGCACCAGATTCTCGTAGTCGACTGCGACTCGTTCTTCGAGCCCGAGAAAGCCGAGCACGGCGCCCACGACCTCCCGCGGCCGGGCGCAGAAGTCCTCGTAGCGAATCGACAAAAAATCCCGGGCGGGCAGCTTCCCCGCGTTGTCGACGAAGTACCGCGCGGTGGCGGCGAACTGCCGTACGACGATCTTCGCGCCGAGCGGGGACTCGAAAACCCGGCTCACCAGATAGCGCTGCCAGCGGCTCCCCATCATCCTCTGGTAGAAGCGAGCCACCAGAGCGTGATAGGCATTCTTCTCCCTGGCGAGAAGGCGCATCGCTCTCAAGATCGAGCTCGCGACGTCCGCCGGCTCCCGGTGAATGAAGATGAACTTACTCTCTGGAAGCATCTCCTTGACGAAGAGGAATCTCCGGTAGTCCCACGGGTTCTTCAGGAGAAGAGGCTTGCCGCTTCCCGAAACAAGCTCCACGTTGCGGCAAAGCTCCAGAAATCTGGGGAAGGTCTTTCTGGTGAGCTGGAACCGGAGGCGGCCGAGGTGAAACCCGTACTCCTCGGGAAAGTCGGGATCCACGCTCACGCCATCGAACCGCGCCTCCGCGATCCCGAGGTCGCGGAAGAGCCGCGCGAGCTCGAGCTTCGCCTGGTCCGTGGTTCCCCGCATGTGGTGCTCGACGACTTCGTCATGCCGAATCAGATGGTAGGCGCTGACGTAGTTGAAGCATCCGGTCCGGACGAGCGTTTGATACAGAACCGTCGTTCCCGCCCTGGCGTTTCCCATGATGAAGACCGGAAGGAACGACGTCGAGCGAGCCGGCTGTGAGAGAGCTCGATCCTCTCTCTCGCACGAAGCTCCGCGTTCCATCACTCCTGCTCCCATCACGGATTCGCTCCTGCCCTCGAGCTCAGCGCACCAGCTTGCCCGGAGTGACGAGCCCGAGGATGGCGAGCTTCACCCGCCGGACGAGCCCATCCAGATTCGCCGTCACTTGCTCCGCCTTCACCGGACCGATGAGGAGCGGCAGCTGGGCGCTCTGCTGCTGTAGCCCCTCGAGCGTGGTCAGCGATTCCCCGAGGCTTCCCGCCTTCGCCTGCCGCATCGCCGCGGAGACCTGGCTCCGGATGGACGTCGGAAGTCCGACGCTGGAGACCACCTGCTTCAGGCTGGTGAAGGTGGGAGTCGTGCCGAGGAACGGGGAGCGCACCAGGTTCGACGGGCCGGAGAGGTTTCCGAGAGGACTCGCCGCGGTCACGGTGTAGTGGTAGGTCTTCCTCGATTGGGCGGTAGAGTCGACGAAAAAGAGATTGGGCGTCGAGCCGATGTTCTCCGGCGCCTTGTATCCCGCGTCCCGGAAGATCGTGTAGAGCACCGCGCCCGGCGAGGCTTCCCACGAAAGTAGCGTGGTCGGTCCTTTCCCCTCGACCGCGAGCTTCCCGGGAGCGGGCAGCTCGGGAGCCGCGGGAAGTTTGGCCTTCCAGACGTTGGTCCCGAAGTAGTGGTTGGCGCTGGCGAGGAAGAGACCCTCGGGAGTGCTGGCGAAATTGCGCACGCCGGCGTCGAAGATGTTCTCCGGCTGGAGCACCACCGTCTGGGCGATGTGATCGAAGTATCCGGACATGCCGTTCCGGGTCACTTCGGTGAAGTGGCGGCCGTCGGTGGTGGCGAAGAGGTCGAACCCCATTCGCGCCTGGAACATGGGCGCCAGCAGGTTTCTCCGCCACTTGGTGGACTGGTCGTTGGTGCCCACGTAGAGCACGCCGTCGTGCACCGTCATCCGCCACACGTGGATGTTGAAGAAGCTGTCGAACCCGTAGTCGAAGCCGCTGATGGGCGCAAGCTTTCCAACGGGCGTTCTTCGGGGCGTCCCCATCACCATCTCCCAGCTATCGTCGGGATTGATGCGCAGGAGCTCCCGCTCGGTCCCGATATAGAGGCGGTCCTTGAACACCTGCATGCTGACCACGGCGTAGCCGGGAAGCGACTTCCGGTAAGCCCCATCGGTGATGATCGGCGTCAAGGCGTAAGGCGGTGCGCCCTCGGCGTCGGTCTTGAACACCGAGAATGGAATCTTCTCGTTGTACGGCTGGACTCCCGTTCCCAGATACAACATGCCGTTGAAGACCTCGAGCTCGAAGAACGTGATGTCCGGCGGGGTCGCCAGCCAGAAGTTGTCGTTGCCCCCCGCGGGGTCCACCGACTCCAGGATCACGCCGTGTCCCAGGAGACCGATCGTCGCCAGAACGAACATACGGCCCTTGTACGTGAGCAATCCTCGAAAGCCGTCGTACTCAATGTCGCCGAGAAACGTGCCCGGGTCGGCGGGGATGGGCTCGAACGTGGAGCCATCCGTCGAACGAAGCAGACGCGGCGCTGGTATGCCGGGCTCGTTGTACGTGCGGGCGCCGACTCCGGCAACGTAGAGCGCCTCGGTGCCGTCGGGCTCGCGAAAAATCGTCATTCCCCGATAGCCGATATCCCTGGCCACGAACTTCCCGGGATGACCGGGAATGGGAATGTCCTGGGGAGATCGATAAACCATGTCCCACTGGCCGGTCGCGGGCGTCAGGCGCCAGATCTCCGCCTGAAGGGGCAGGTCCTCGGGAAGGGGCGTGCACTCGACGTCGGGCTCGTTCAAGGGGTAAGTGCCGAGGTCCGGCCGGTGGAAGGCGAGCGCGGCTTGCTGGACGCAGGAAGTGGCCCGGCCGGTGCCGACGTAGAGCTGGTCGTTCCACCAGATCATGGCCCAGGCGTGGGAATTGTGCCGGTCGCCGAAGCCCTGCGGCGCCGACACCTCGAAATCCGGCGGGAGGAGCGGACGCGACTGGACCGCTTCGGCGCCGCTGGATGCGAAAGACAAAATGAGTGCCAGCGCGATCGCGGCTGCCCCTGCGTGACGTTCGTTCGTGTATGACATCGGTGCTCCTCCGGTGAGCTTCACATCGCTCGTTGATTCAAAAGATGAACGCTTCTCTCGACGTGCGCTCCCGCGGGCAGCTCTTCGAGCAGCCGCGCGGCTTCCGTGAGGCCGTCGCGAGACGCCAGGATTTTCGACATTCGGCGGGCGCTTTCGCGAAACCGCGGCTCCTCGAGAACCGTTCGCACGGCGCGCCGCAGACGCTCGGGGCTCAAACGGCGCGGCGACAAGCGGACTCCCGCTCCCGCCTCTACCACCCTCTGAGCGTTCTCGGGTTTGTCCCACTCGGTGGGGACGACCACCATGGGAACGCCCGCCGCGAGCGCGGTCATGACCGTCCCCGCCCCTCCCGTGGTCACGAGGACGTCGGTTCGCGGCATCAAGTCGGAGTGGGCCACCCAGCGCTCCACCCGGACGTTCGGCGCCAGATGCCCGAGGCCGAGATCTTCTGCCCGGCGGTGCCCTCCGGTGGTCATGACCACCGACATCGGAAGACCTCCGAGTCCGCGGGCGGCGGCTTCGAGCAGGATGGGCTTCTGGGTATGCATCGTGCCCTCGGTGACGTGAACCGTGGGCCGCTCGAGGCTCTCGAGCCATTTCGGCGCCGCCTCGGACCGGCCTTTGTTCCACACGCAGGGTCCAACGTAGCGCACGGTGGAAGGCAGATCGTTCCTTTCGTAGTCGAACTCGCGGGTGCTCGGCACGAGGTACAGGTCCATGGTGCCCGAGTGCTCGGTGACCGACGCCGAAAGCCTCGGAAGGCCGTAATCCAGCCGCAACGCGCTCGCCGCCTCGCGCATGCTTCGAGAAAGACCGCGCAGGGTCGCGTTCACAAGCGAAGCTGCGATTCGGGTCCCCGCGTTTCGCGGACGCGGAAGTCCCATCCCGAAAGGAGGCGCGCCTGGACCGGGAATGAGGCAGGCGGCGACGGTGGAGAACACCGCCACGGGCACTTCGTCCCTCTCGCGGAGGACGAGTATCGGAGCCCACATCGACGTCTCGGTCACGATCGCGTCCGGATTCAGCTTCCGGGTGATCGCCGCGAGGTCCTCGACCTGTGCCGGAACCGTTCCCAGCAGCCACTCGCGGAGCAGGCTCCGCAGCCGCAGGGGCGTTCGCCACGAGGCGTACTCCTGCCGCTCGAACATGATCTCGTTCACCCTCCGCTCGTCGACGCGCTCGAAAGGATAGAGG
>DAISKN010000649.1:0-4171 GCA_036820975.1 Acidobacteriota bacterium
CCGTCGGCCGGTGATAGTTGTACTGGGCCCAGGACGGAGCGGCCGCGAGAAGGCTCAGAACGCAGACGGCAAACTTGTGCATGGCAACCTCCCACGGGGAAGGTACCACAAGCGCTAACGAGATTTCCGGCGCGCGAGTGAGATCGCGAGCAAGCCCGAGGCCAATAGCAGAACCGACGCAGGCTCCGGAGTGGTTGCTGCGGTGCCTAGATTGTCGAATACCGCCAGGTTGGGTGTGGTCCCCGTGAGCTCGCCATCGAAGATCGAAATCGCGTCGAGAGGGACCCCGTCGGTCGTCCAGTCGTTGACTCCGTCGCTGAGGACGTCGAACCGATCCACGAGCACCGTTCCGGTGAGGATATCGCGGATGACGGAGTGCGTCAGGCCGCTGAGGGCGTTGAAGTCGATGTCCACGCGATACCATTGCCCGAGATTCACCGGGATGCCCAGGGTGAGATCCACGCCGAGACTCGTGCCGCCGAAGGCGAAGAGCCGCCAGTCCTGCGTCTGGCTCGACGCATAGATGCCCACCTGAGGCGCAAAGGAAAAGCTGGACCCGTTCTGAACGAACCCCATCTGAGCCGCCCAGTCGGAGGCGGGGCCCTGTGCGTTCTGTGCGAATTGGTCGACGCGGATATCGACGCCGAAGCTGTAGTTCGTGCTCACGGGGACGGAGCGATAGATCCCTCCGGCGGCGCCCAGCGCGTCGACGAACGCCACCGCCTGCGTCGAGCTCCCGAAAGCATCCGTCGTGCTCACGACCGTGGCAGACGGTATCGGGGTTATCGGCGCGACCGGGTCCACGGCACCCACGTCGGACCAGGTGGGAGACGGAAAAGTTCCTAGCGCGTAGCTCTCGAAGTCGTCGAAGACGACGGTGGCGTTTGCGGGGATGGCGAAAGTCAGCAACCCGGACAGCGAAAGAAGGCAGAGCGCGCGCGATGCAGCTTTCATGAAAACACTCTCCTCCCGGTTTGGGGAACCGGGTCGAATATTGTCTACATCAACCGCGCTTGACGCGGAGTATAAGTGGGCAGCTCGAAACCTGTCAATGGATCTACGGCGCGGGCCCGATCGCCACACCCCAGGGCGACTCGCCCACGGGAATGCGCGTAAGGACCTTCAGCGTCTCCGTGTCGACCACCGAGACGTCATTCGAGGGGCCGTTCGCCGTGTAGAGCCGCCGTCCGTCGGGGGAGAGGGCGATTCCCCAGGGCCGTTCTCCGACTTCGACCTCTCCCGTGACCTCGAGGGTCTGAACGTCGACCACGGAAACCGTCTTCGAGCGGCCGTTGCTCACGTAGAGCCGGCTGTCGTCAGGCGAGATCGCGACTCCCATCGAGCGCGAGCCCTCGGGAAGGGAGATGGTTGCGACGACCTGGTGAGACGCGACGTCGATTACGGAGACCGTTCCGTCGATCTCCGAGCTCACGAAAGCCTTCGTCCCGTCCGAGGAGAAGCAAGCGTCGCGGGGTCGGTTGCCGACCGGAATCCTGGCCGCGACCTCTCCCGTCGCCGCCTCGATCACGGTCACGTCGTGGTCGGTCTCCCCGGTGACGTAGACGTAGCGCCCGTCGGGGCTGGTCCGGACACCCTCCGGCTCCCGGCCGACGGGGAGCGTCTTCACGATCTCAGCGGAATCGATGTCGACGATGCTCGCGACGTCCGCGTCCTCGTTCGAGACGTAGAGGCGCTTTCCGTCGAGGCTCAGGTCGAACGTCTCCGGGTCCGAGCCTCCCGGAAGAACTTCTAGCACCCGCCGGGAGGCGACGTCGACCACGGCGATGCCGTCGAGCGACTTGTCGACGACCTGCTCCTCGCATTCCTCCTCGCTCATCCACGGAGGGCACTTCGGGGAGCCGCTCAGGGCGACGTAAACGCGCGCGCCGTCTCTCACCGCGCGCACCCCGCGCGGGCGCTTTCCGACTTCGATGGTCGCGACCACCTCGTGGGTGTCGGTCGATATCAGGGACAACGTCCCGGAGTCTTCGTTCGAGACGTACAGGAGCTCACCCGCAGTTCTCTGACAGCCGGCCAAAGCTCCGAGCAGGACGAGACAGTAAGGCTTGATGCACATGGGCGGCAATGTTAGGCTCCCCGGCGCCAGAAAAACCACCGGGGTCCGTAATGATTCATCGAAGTCTGCTCGCCTCAGGTCTTCTCCTCATCGCTCTCGCCTCGTCGGCACAGGACGAGGACCTCCTCCGCGGAAGAAAGCTCTTCGACAGCCACTGCTCGCGCTGCCACAACATGGGCGGGACCGGCGGTGAGGGGCCGAGCCTCGCGCGGCCGACGCTCCGGCACGCCGCCGACGAGGAGGCCCTGGTGAAGGTGATCCAGGAGGGAATCGAAGGCACGGACATGCCCGGCGCCTGGCAGATCTCCGAGAACGAGGTCCGCCAGGTCGCCGCCTACGTCCGATCGCTCGGAAGGGTGGAATCGACCCCTCTTCCCGGAGATCGTGAACGAGGACGGGCGGTGTTCGAGGGGGCGAGCGGATGCGGGAGCTGTCACATGGTCGAAGGCGAGGGCGGCGTCCTCGGGCCGGATCTGAGCGAAGTGGGTCTACGCCGCGGCGCCCACTACCTTCGCGAGTCCCTCGTCTCGCCCGGCGCGACGATTCCTCCGCAGTTTCTGCAGGTGCGGGCGCGAACCCGCGCGGGGCAGGAAGTCGCCGGCGTGCGGATGAACGAGGACTCGTTCACCATCCAGCTCCGGGATCCGGTGGGCCGAATCCACTCGCTGTCGAAGCTCGAGCTCGAGGAACTGGACAAGGCCTTCGGCGAGAGCTTGATGCCGGGCTATGGATCGGAGCTGAGCGCCTCCGAGCTCGAAGATCTGATCGCCTATCTCGCCAGCCTGAGAGGTGAGCCTTGAAGAGATCCGGCTTCGTCATCGTCCTGCTCACCCTGGCGTCGTCCGCGACGGGCCAGGTGAGCTACGACCGCATCCGGAAAGCCGCGGACGAGCCCGCGAGCTGGCTCACGTACTCGGGGAACTACGCATCTCATCGGTTCTCGGCGCTCGACGAGATCGACAGGACGAACGTGGGGCGCCTGCGTCCCGCGTGGATCTACCAGACTTCGAGTGGAGGGGAGCTCGAGACATCGCCCCTCGTCGCCGACGGACTCATGTACGTGAGCGAACCTCCCGCGACCGTGACCGCGCTCGACGTGAAGACCGGCCGCCCCGTCTGGAGCTGGTCCCGGCCCATGCCGAAGGACCTGCGGACCCTGGGATTTCCCCGTACCAACCGAGGGCTCGCGATCCTCGGCGACAACGTCTACGTGGGGACGCTCGATAACCACGTCGTCGCTCTCGATGCGGTCTCGGGCGCCGTCCGGTGGGACGTCCAGATCGCGGAGAACTCCCTCGGCTACTGCATCACCGCGGCTCCCCTCGCGATCGACGGCAAGATCGTCGTCGGCGTGAGCGGGGGCGAGGCGGGAGTCCGCGGCTTTCTCGACGCCCTCGATGCCGACACCGGTGAGCGTCTCTGGCGGTTCTGGACCATTCCCCGTCCCGGGGAGCCTGGCCATGAGACCTGGAGCGGCGACGCCTGGAAAACGGGCGGAGGCGCCACCTGGCTAACGGGCTCCTACGATCCCGAGCTCGACCTTCTTTACTGGGGCGTGGGAAACCCCGCTCCCGACTGGAACGGGGACGTTCGCCCCGGCGACAACCTCTATACCTGCGCCCTCATCGCCCTCGATGCCAAGACCGGAAACCTGAAATGGCACTTCCAGTTCACGCCCCACGACGTGCACGACTGGGACGCGAATCAGATTCCGGTCCTGGTGGACGCGGAGCTCGACGGCCGGCTTCGCAAGCTCGTGATCCTGGCGAACCGCAACGCCTTCTACTACGTTCTCGACCGCGAGGTGGGGACGTTCCTCCTGGCGACTCAGTACGCGAAGCAGACCTGGGCTAAGGAGATCGACGAGAGGGGAAGGCCGGTGGTGCTTCCGAACACCGAGCCGACCGAAGAGGGAACTCTCGTCTGGCCGAGCCTCCAGGGAGCGACGAACTGGTTCAGTCCGTCGTACAGCCCGGCGACCGGCCTTCTCTACGTCGCCGTGCGCGAGATGGGCTCGTACTATTACAAGGCCGAGGCCGAGTACAAGCCGGGCGACTACTTCATGGGCGGGGGGGAGAGAGCTCTCGACGGCGA
>DAISKN010000650.1:0-4156 GCA_036820975.1 Acidobacteriota bacterium
GCGGGCGATCTCGGTCCAGGGGCCCGTGGGCTTCGGGGCGCCGTCGATCTGCTGGGAGGCGCGGGTCCAGCGGAAGAGGTTGCCGTCGGGGTCGGTGGCGGTGCCGGTGACGACGGCCCATGCAGGCCCGGGGCGGGGCGCGGGGCGTTGCAGGACGGACGCTCCGCCTACTCGTCGCGGCCGGCCTGGGAGTGTGGCCTTGCCCCTCGGTACTTCGCGCTACCTGGCCCATGCGCGTGTCAAGCCGGGGCGTCCCACGGAAGCGGAATGTCCCCGAAGGATGCAATCTCCGGATCTTCGCGAAGCACAGCCTCTCGATCATGGGGCCAGTAGACGTGCTCGCCCCGCTCGTGAAGGAGTTCGCTCTTCAGCAAGAAATAGAGGAATCGCCAGAGTCCGGATGCGACGAGATAAGCCGGATGGTCCCAGTCCGCCTGGTCGAGAAAGAGGACCGGATGGGTTCCCGTCCGAGCCGTTCGGTTCTTCGCGAGGATGTACAAGTCGCCGCAACCATCGCTTGCGATGGGGATCCAACCGCGATCCCGCCACTCCGGAAACGAGTCCAAATGCCAATCGATGCTCGGGCCCTCTGCTGAATCCGAGAAGAGGGGATAGATCCCGCCCGGGTTGACTGCAGCACCGTTGCTTCGACGCAGCAGGGACTTGACGTCGCCCGGCAGTTTCAACGCGTGCTTGCGTTCGAACGCAACGAGCTCCTCGTCGCTGACAGGGCGCGGGCGAATCGGTCCTGCGGAAAGCGGCCGCACGCGGCCGAGCATACGCAGCACCTCCGCCTCCAACGGATCGCCAGTCACTTCAGGCCTCACTGCTCGATCTTGGTGAAGTTGACGTGCCCCCCGGCTCCGGTGCCACGTGAGCTGCCAATCCTCCGCAATCATGAAGGAGGAGGACGGCATGAAGAGGCGATTCCCGGAAGCCGGATCCTAAGCGAGCCCGGCGATTGGATTCTCAAGCAAGACCGGATAGCGCTCCTCCATCTCTTGCTTGAAGAGCAGCATCTCCTCTACGAGATCGTAGGGCATCGCGCCCGCGAAATGCGGCGCTCTTGCTTGCCGAATGAGGCCCTCGCGGAACATCGGATCATCGCCGAACGTAGAGCGGTAAAGACTGGGCCAAGCGAGAAGTCGGACAAGTCGAGCCCGGTAGCAGCACACTTCTGCATCGAGAGCAGTACGCGCACCTGAATCCACAAAGTTTCCCATCGCGAGAGCGATGGCACCTAGAGCTGGATCATCGGTAGCCGGCATGGGCTCACCGACGAGGAGAAACATCGGAGCCGGTCGGATGACGTCCTCGTAATGGAGCGGCAAGTTCCATTCCTCTCCCGCTTCCAACCGCGCAATGACTCGCTTCAGCTCATCGCGGAGCGGCAAGAGCGCTTCTCGACGTTCGCTCTCGCTCGTGTGCGTGAAGCGGGTCGGATGCTTCCACAGGCGCGCTCCGAGATACCCGGTCAGGTTCGCTTGAATCGGTCGGTCGTCGTTCGAGTCTTCCTCCGAACCCTCAGGCGCGGGCCAGAATGCATAGCGACCGAACTGTTGGATCTGGCGGGAGTAGAACTCGACGAGCGCGTCCTTGAACGTGATCGGTGCGATCGAGCCCCACACTCGATACCGCCCGAACCACGTAAGCTTGAAACTCAGCGAGGGGTTCTCATCGAGATACGCTCCCCAATGGGCGTACGGTCCGAGGAGCTCCCAGGGGATCGCGGACTTTCGAATACGAGCACGTCGCAGCTCACGGCGAAAGGCAGTGTAGACAACCTTGTCGCGGGCGAGAGGCGCACTCCACGCACGCTGGGTTCGAAACTGACCCAATCCATCGAATTCGGTCGCCCACAGCATGTGATTCAAGGGGGCACACTTCGCGACTCCAACCCACGGCAGGTCGCGAAGGTGGTACACGAGGAGCGTCGGCTCGTCGCTGCGGAACCGAGCGGAGAAACTCTCGAAATCGATGGGGCCGATCTCCGCTAGGTCGACTTCCCTAACTTGCCAACGTGACCAGCTCTTCGTCGGAAGTCGCTCTTGGATCAAGGTGGCGGCGGAGCCCCCGTACGTGAGCAATTGCGCGAAAGCGAGGTCTTCCCGTTCACAAACTCCTCGGCTTCGATGGGAAAGACGCTCCCAATCGTCGGAATACCGACACCCACCCATCCAAAGCTGTAGAACTGTCGCAAAGCACCAGCAATCAGCGAGCGACCGATCCGGGTATCTGCCAAACGAAGCACACGCCCACTGCGCCTTCGCCCGAGGAATATGCGATCTGCGTACTCCTCGGCAGTCTGGAGGGCGATCGCCCATCCGGCTAGCTCAGCGTGCAGCCGAGTGTGCTCAGCGACGGTAACGGAGCACGGGGTCTGTGCCAGAGAGCCGCACAGGTAGATCGGGATCGTATGATGTTCCTGTCGATCCCGGCGTCCTCCACGAGTTTTGGTCTTTGGTATCGATTCCACAGCGTCCATCGTCCTCGACGAGACGATCCCCATGAAGGTCTGTTGTACGAAGTAGTCCCATAGACCGCCTTGCCGCTCACCTGAGGCCACCGAAGGTCCCTCAACTAGATCCTTCATGATGAGGTGGACCGAGTACGCGATCGTGCTTGCAGCCAGGCCAGCGACAATTGCGCTAGTCGCCGAGAGTTCGGTCATCGTCATGCGTCCACTCGGATCGCTCGCGCTGACGGGGCTTTGGTTTGTATAGAGATACCTGTGTAGCGAGAACGGTCTCGCAGCATCGCCTTCGAAAGGATCCGTGCTCAGGAACCTTCCCACTCCCGGGTCCATCCACCGCGCCCGCAGGTGATAGAGCCGGCTGCGCGGCTCCTCCCACTGCCCGCCGTAGCGATACGGGCTCGGCGTGGAGCCCGTGGCCGCGAGCGTCCGCCCGAACGCCGAGTACGCGACCGTGTCGGTGATCGAAGCTGTGGCGTCCGCCATCTGCCGCACCGACCCCTGCCCGTCGTGCAGGAAGTACGCGGCCGTGGAGGTCGAAGCGTCGAAGCGCGCGAGCGGCGCTCCGTCGTCCCCGTGCTCGTACCGGGCCACGAGCTGGCCCGACCCGCCCCGCTCCTCGATCACCTGCGAGAGCCCGCGGTTCGCGTCGACCAGGTATCCCGTGGAGACGCCATCGATACGCGTCTCGACTCGATCCCCCGCGTCGTCGTAGACGTGCTGGACGAGCCCAACGCTCGGGCCACTCACCTCGACGAGCCGGTCCTTCGCGCCGAAGCGATAGACGGTCGTCCCCGCCGCGTCGGTCTTCGACTGGAGGTTGCCGTTCGCGTCCCAGGTGTAGGTCGCGACGCCATCCGAGAGGATGAGCTTGCCCCGATTCCGTGGACGCATTTCGGAGCGTAGTCTGCTCCGGGGAGGCGTTCGGGATGGCGAAACAACGGCGAAAGTACGAAGCCGCGTTCAAGCAGGAGGCGGTGCGACTGGTGCGCGAGGGGCCGCGTCCGGTGGCGGAGGTCGCGCGCGACCTGGGCATTCACGTCAACACCCTCCACACCTGGGTCCGCGAGCTGCCGACGGCCGAGCGCGTGGCGCCGGTCCAGCGCACGCACCGCAATGCGGCCGATGAGAAGCTGCGCCGCCTCGAGCGCGAGCTGCGGCGCGTGACCGAGGAGCGCGACATCCTAAAAAAAGCGGTGGCCTTCTTCGCGAGCGAGCGGAAGTGAGGTTCCGGTTCGTCGCGAGGGAGCGAGACGGCTTCCCGGTCGCGGCCTTGTGCGCAGCACTCGAGGTCTCGCGCAGCGGCTTCTACGCCTGGCGGGGACGCCCCGAGAGCCGGCGCCAGGGCGAGCGGCGGGCCCTTCGGCCCGAGGTGCGGCGACTCTTCATCGAGAGCCGACGGACCTACGGAGCCCCGCGCATCGCGCGCGCGCTGCGCCACGCGGGTCAGGTGTGCGGGCGCCACCGGATCGCGCGGCTGATGCGCGCCGAGGGCCTGCGCGCCCGCGGCCGCCGGGCCCGGCGGCCGCGCACGACCGACGCGCGCCACGGCTTCCCGATCGCGCCCAACGTGCTCGATCGAAGCTTCCGCGTGGACGCTCCGGATCGCGTCTGGGTCGCCGACATCACCTACCTGCCGACCCACGAAGGCTGGCTCTTCCTGGCCGTGCTGCTCGACCTCTT
>DAISKN010000651.1:0-4154 GCA_036820975.1 Acidobacteriota bacterium
GTTGAGACGCCGCTCGAAAAGACGCGGGTGAAAAGGCTCGACGCCGGCATCGTGCTGGTGCCGGTGCTGCGCGCGGGGATGGGGATGCTGGACGTGATGCTCACCATATTTCCCCGGGCCGCTGTCGGTTACGTGGGGCTCGAGCGCGATGAGATGACGGCGGAGGCCCGGCAGTACTACAAGAAGCTTCCGCCCCTCGCCGGCCGCCACGTACTGGTTCTCGACCCGATGCTCGCGACCGGCGGCTCCGCCTCGTCGGCCATCGTCATATTAAAGGAGCAGGGGGCGTCTCTCATTCGGCTGCTTTCCATCGTGGCCGCCCCCGAGGGAGTCGCGAGGCTCGCCCAGGACCACCCGGGGGTGGACATCTATACTGCGGCTCTCGACCGGGGTCTCGATTCCCGGAAATACATCCTGCCGGGATTGGGCGATTTCGGAGATCGCCTCTACGGGACGCTGTGATCGGCTAGAATCGGAGGGTTATGCGCGCCAAAGAACAGACTCAGGAGCGGCCGGCGACGGCAGGAGTCCCGGTCGCGGTCTCGGCCTGGCTCGTGCCCGGGCTCGGGCACGTCATGCTCGGCCGGACGCGCCGGGCGCTCACGTTTTTCGTCATCGTGACCGGGATGTTCGCTCTCGGACTCTACCTCCGGGGAGAGCTCTTCCCCCTCGATACCTCGGAGCCCCTGACCTTCCTCGCGGGTCTCGCCGAGATTGGAGTGGGCCTTCCGTTCTTCGCGGCCAGGCTCCTCGGCATGGGGACGGGCGAGGTCACGGCCCTCACCTACGAGTACGGCTATACCTTCTGTATCGTGGCGGGTCTCCTCAACATGCTGATCATGCTCGACGCCTATGACATCGCCGTCGGGAGGAAGTCATGACCAGCCACTTCCTCATCCTGACCGTCTTCGC
Organism: Acidobacteriota bacterium; assembly: GCA_036820975.1. GTDB lineage: Bacteria > Acidobacteriota > Vicinamibacteria > Marinacidobacterales > SMYC01 > DAISKN01. The sequence goes on from DAISKN010000651.1 coordinate 913, forward strand.
GGCCCTGGTCTCGACAGCCTTCGCTCTGCTGATGCGGGACGAGCCGAAGAAGCAGATCCGTTTCGGGATTTACGCGTTCGTCTGTTTCGTGGGATCCGCCTTCCTCATCGGGTGGCTGATGTATCCGTTTCCTTCTTGATGTCCCGCCTTCGCCCGAAAGGCTTCGGCAGGGCTCGCCGAAGCTTCGCGGAGGCGGCCCGGTACTGGGGGCCGGTCGTTCTGTACATGGGCCTCATCTTCTGGTCGTCGTCGCGGGCGCGCCCCGACGTTCTGTCGGCGACGCCGGACTACCTGCTTCACGGCGCGGCTTACGCCGGGCTCGCCGTCCTCTCGGTGCGCGCGCTGGCGAAGCGGCTCTTCTCCGGCCTCACCCGCGCGCAGGTTCTGGGCGGGGTCGCCGTCGCGTTCTGCTACGGGATTACCGATGAGTGGCATCAGCTCCACGTGCCGGGGCGGGACTCTAGCCTGGGCGACGTTTTCGCCGATTCCGTGGGCGCATCGCTCGCCGGTGCATTTCTAGCGGCGGTCTCGGCGCGGAGCCGGATCGCGGGAGAAACCCGATGAAAATAGAAAAAGTGGGAGTGGTGGGCTGCGGTCTCATGGGCTCGGGAATCGCCCAGGTGGCAGCGGGCGCCGGCCTGCCGACGGTGGTGATCGAGGTCGACGAGCGCCGGCTCGAGGAGGGCGTCGGGCGGATCGACTCCTTTCTGGAGAAGGGTGTCGAGCGGGGAAAGCTCACGCCCGATCAGAAGAAGGAGATCCTCTCGCGTCTCGATCCCTCGACGCGCCTCGAGAAGCTGTCCGACGTCGACGTGGTCATCGAGGCGGTGCTCGAGGACCTGGCGGTGAAGAAGGAGCTCTTCGGCAAGCTCGATGCGATCCTGAAGCCGGAAGCCATCCGCTGCAGCAATACGTCGTCGCTGTGCATCACCGAGATGGCCGCGGCCACGAAGCATCCCCAGCGGTTCGTAGGCCTTCACTTCTTCAACCCGGTCCCGCTGATGAAAGTGGTGGAGATAATTCCCGCGCTCACCACCGATCCCAGGGCCACGGACGCGGTCCAGGGACTCGCCCGCCGACTGGGAAAGACCCCGGTGCTGGCCCCCGATCGCCCGGGGTTCATCGTGAACCGGCTCCTCGTTCCCTATCTCCTCGACGCCATCCGCGCGCTCGAAGAGGGAGTCGGAACCCGGGAAGACATCGACGCCGGCATGAAGCTCGGCTGCGGATACCCGATGGGGCCGTTCGAGCTCCTGGATTTCGTCGGCCTCGATACCACGTATTACATCGCGAACATCATGTTCGACGAGTTCCGGGAGAAGCGTTTCGCCCCGCCTCCGCTCCTGCGCCGGATGGTCCTCGCGGGGCACCTGGGCCGCAAGTCGGGACGGGGCTTCTACGATTACTCCGGAAAGGCCTGAGGAAACATGGATCTCGAAACTCTGACGCTTCTAACCCGGGACGAGGTCGCGCTTCTCACCGTCAACCGGCCGCAGAAGCTGAACGCCATGAACTACGAGACGATGACGGAGCTCGACCGCGTGTTCTCCGATCTCGGCTCCGACGACGCCGTACGGGCGGTGGTCATCACCGGCGCAGGGGAGAAAGCCTTCATCGCCGGAGCCGACATCCAGGAGCTCGCGCGCGAGACCGGGACCACCGGACACGTCACCGCGCTCCGCGGACAATCGACCTTCCGACGAATCGAGACCCTGGGGAAGCCCGTCATCGCCGCCATCAATGGCTTCTGCCTGGGCGGCGGTCTCGAGCTCGCGCTCTCCTGTCACGTGCGCGTGGCGGCGGAAGGGGCGAAGCTCGGACTTCCCGAAGTGACCCTGGGGGCGATCCCCGGCTACGGCGGAACGCAGAGGCTATCCCGCCTCGTCGGCCGCGGGCGGGCTTACGAGATGATCCTCACGGGAGATCCTGTCGAGGCCGCCGAGGCGCTTCGCATCGGGCTCGTGAATCGCGTGGTTCCGAGGGAGTCCCTCCTCGAGACCGCGGACACCCTCGCCCGGAGGATGGTGCGAAACGCGCCCCTCGCGCTCCGGCACGCGCTCCTCGCGATCGACCAGGGCCTCGAGGTCGATCTCGAGAAGGGACTCCTCCTCGAGGCCACTTTGTTCGGGATTCTCTGCGGCACCGAAGATCTCAGAGAAGGGATGAACGCGTTTCTCGAGAAGCGCAAGGCCGCGTTCCGTGGGAAGTGAGCTCGTTCCATGACCAGGATCTGGGAAGGGAAGCCGAGCGCGCCCGGAATGCGCTTCGCCGTGGTGATGAGCCGCTTCAACAGCGGCGTCACCGACAAGCTTCTCGATGGAGCGCTCGAGGCCCTGAAGCGCGCCCAGGTCGCTCCCGACGACATCGAAGTGGTGCGCGTCCCCGGGGCCTTCGAGGTGCCTCTCGCCGCCAAGGCGGTCGCCGCCTCGGGGCGATTCTCGGGCGTGGTCTGCGTCGCCGCGATCGTGAAGGGCGGAACCCCCCATTGGGACTACCTGAGCCGCACGGTGACCGACGCCGTCGCCCGGGTGGCGCTCGATACCGGCATTCCGGTGACGAACGCGGTGCTCACCACCGACACCCTGGAGCAGGCCGTCGAGCGGTCGACGGGGCGGGGGAGCGACAACAAAGGCTACGACGCCGCCCTCGCCGCGGTGGAGACGGCGGTGCTGCACCGCGCTCTGGCGGGTGGCGGAAGAAAAGGCGAGGGCTGACGGTGGGCGCGAGAAGGAAGGGCCGGGAGCTCGCGCTCCAGATGCTCTACCAGTGGGACGTGACCCGCGAGCCCGTCGAGAGCGTCATCGAAAGCTCGAGCGAGCTCCAGGGCGCCGGCGATGCCGCGCGGGAGTTCGCGAGCCGGCTCGTCGAGGGGACGGTCGAGCGCGTCGAAGAGATCGACAAGATCCTGATCGAGACTTCGGAGCACTGGCGCCTGGGACGCATGTCGACGGTGGATCGCAACGTGCTTCGGCTCGCGGTCTACGAGCTTCTTACGAAAGCGGAGCCTCCAGGCGTCGTGATCAACGAGGCGCTCGAGGTGGTGAAGCGGTTCTCGAGCCCGGAGTCGGCCGCGTTCGTGAACGGAGTGCTGGACGCGGTGAATCAGGAGCTCAACGCCAAGGCGCGCCAGGAAACGGGGAAATAGACGCGAAGACGCAAAGGCCCAAAGGCGCAAAGAGGAACGGGAAGGGACATTTCTTGAGCGTGGAAGAGAAGATGGAGGAGGAGCGGCGGCGGAAGCG
>DAISKN010000652.1:0-4154 GCA_036820975.1 Acidobacteriota bacterium
CAGAACGACGCCGAGGGACTTCGAGCGCCCTCAGGTGTGCGTCACCATCAGCACGAACCCGTCCGGATCGGTGACCCGGAACTCGCCGCGGGGAGCGTAGAAAGGATACTGAATCTCCCCGACCGTCACGCCCTCTTTTTCGAGAGCTGCGCGAAAGCCGGGAACGTCGCCGCAATAGAGATAGAAGAGGACCGCCTGTCTCGACGCATCCACCGGCTCGTCGGCCCGGGTCACCATCAGATGCGCCCCTCCCGCCTGGAGCCAGGCCCACGAATACTCGCTCCGTCCGTCGGGAACGAAGGTATTCCGGACGCTGAAGCCGAGCTTCTGGTAGAACTCGATCGAGCGAGGCACGCTCTTGACGTGGGCCATCGGAACGAGAGTGCTCAGGTGTGTCACGTCGAACTTAGTTCGTCTCTTCCACCGGGTGAATCCGGCCCGGGCTCTGGCGGCCGCTCCCGGTGGCTCGCATGAGCATAGCTTAGTCCAATTTCTCGGGTTCTCGGAACTGTCGTACTATCTCCGCAATGACCCTGATCCTCAAGGAGAACGAGGTCCGGAGCCTCCTCACGATGAAAGACGGAATCCACATCGTGGAGGAAGCCTTCGCGCAGTACGCGCGGGGCCGGACGACCCTGGCGCCCCGACTGGTCATGAAGCTCACCGGCGACGCCGGAACGTTTCGAATCATGGCCGCTATCGTTCCCGATATGGGAGGATTCGGCCTCAAGACCCTGACGGGAACTCCGGGAAAGCGGAAGCCCGAGAGCACGTATTTCGCCATGCTCTACTTCGACGTCGCCACCGGGGCGCTTCTCTCCGTCATCCCCGCGACCTACATCACCGGGATCCGCACTGGAGCCGCGAGCGGAGTCGCGACCAAGTACCTCGCCCGCGAGGACGCTAGGACCGTCGGGCTCTTCGGGGCCGGCTTCCAGGGCCGCAATCAGGTCGCGGCGATCCGCGAGGTACGACCCATCGAGCGGGTCAAGATCTTCGACGTCGCCGAAGCCCCCGCGCGAGCGCTCGCGAAGGAGCTCGAAGCGGAAGGGGTAAAGGCGACTCTCGCCTCCAGCCCCGAGGAGACGGTTCGCGGAAGCGACATCGTCGCCTCGGCGACGACGGCGTCCGAGCCCCCGATCAAGGGTGAGTGGCTGGAAGGCGGATGCCACGTGAACGCCGTCGGGGCCAACGCCCCCACGAAACGCGAGGTGGATGCCGAGACCTTCGCCCGCGCCCGCGTCGTCGTGGACTTCGAAGAGCAGGTGCTCCAGGAGGCGGGAGACATCATGTCGGCGATCGAATCCGGGAGCTTCGCGAAGGAGCACATCCACGCGGAGCTCGGGGACGTGGTCATCGGCAAGAAGAAGGGGCGGGAGAGCCGGGACCAGGTGACTCTCTTCAAGTCGGTGGGAGTCGCCATCGAGGACGTCGCCGTCGCCGCCTGGGTGTACCAGGAAGCGAAGAAGAGAGGTCTGGGCACGGATCTCAATCTACAGGACTGACGCGATGCGCATCTCCAGTATGTTGACGGCGGTCGACCTCCACGCCTGCGGCGAGCCGGGCCGGGTCATCGTCGGCGGAGTCCTCGACGTTCCCGGAAAGACGATGTTCGAGAAGATGCGATACCTCGCCGTCGAGGCCGACGATCTGAGAAAGCGCATGCTTCGAGAGCCGCGGGGCTACCCGGCGGCGAACTGCAACCTCATCCTTCCCGCCACCCATCCCGAGGCCGACGCCGGCTTCATCATCATGGAGCAGGTCGAGTACCCGCCGATGTCGGGCACGAACACCATCTGCGTCGTGACGACGCTCATCGAGACCGGAATGGTGAAGGTCACGGAGCCCGTGACCGAGCTCACCCTCGAGGCGCCGGCGGGGCTCGTCGAGGTGCGCGCCGAGGTCGCGAACGGGAAGGTCAGGAACGTCACCTTCGAGAACGTCCCCGCCTTCGCCGTCTACCTCGACACCCCGATCGAGGTTCCGAAGCTCGGCACGGTCACCGTGGACGTGGCCTACGGCGGCATGTTCTACGTGATCGCGGAGGCGGCTCCGTTCGGCCTCGAGCTCCTGCCTTCGAACGGGCGGGAGATCGTGCGAGTCGGGGAGATGATCAAGAAAGCGGCGCAGGAACAGCTCGAGGTGGTCCATCCCGATAACCCGGAGATCCGAGGAGTCACCATCGCCGAGCTGACGGGCCCGCCCACCCACCCCGACGCCACCGCGAAGAACACGGTCATCGTCTCGACGGGAAACCTCGACTGGGAGCACCCGGAGACCTGGACCGGCGTCCTGGATCGCTCTCCGTGCGGGACCGGGACCTGCGCCCGCATGGCGGCGCTCCATGCGAAGGGAAAGCTCCCCCTCCACCAGGACTTCGTTCACGAGGGCATTCTCGGGACCCTCTTCACCGGCCGCTTGATCGAGGAGACCTCGATCGCGGGCCGACCCGCCGTCGTTCCCACGCTCACCGGCCGCGCCTGGATCACGGGGTTCGCGCAGTACGTGATCGATGCCGAGGACCCGTTCCCGAACGGCTTCACCGTGGGCGACATCTGGGGAAAGACCGTCGATTGATCGAACCGTCGGACCTGTCAGAGAAGGATCGGGCCCTTCTCGAGGGCGATCTGGGCCCGGCGGCGCGGATGGCGATGTCCATCCTCGTCCGCATGGCGGAAGTCGTCGGGGCGAGAGAGATGCTCGACATCACCGGCGCTCATATCGACGCCACGATCTACGTCGGCGACGCGGGGCTCGAGTTCGCCGAGCGGCTCGCATCCCTCGGCGGCCGGGTCGCGGTGCCGTCGACGGTGAACGTAAGCGGCCTCGACGAGCATCACTGGAAGGAATGGTCGGTTCCCGAGGAGTGGGCCGCGAAAGCCCACCGGCAGATGATCGCGTACCAGAAGATGGGCACCATCCCCATCTGGACCTGCGCCCCCTATCAGACGGAGCACAGGCCGAAGCTCGGCGAACAGATCGCCTGGGGCGAGTCGAACGCCATCGCGTTCGCGAACTCCGTCCTCGGCGCACGGACCGAGCGATACCCCGACTACCTCGATATCGCGGCGGCGATCGCCGGGCGCGTTCCCGCGGTGGGCCTCCATCTCGAGGAGAATCGCGGAGGCCAGCTCGTCCTCGACCTGGGGTCCATCCCCGAGGTCATCGCCGCGCGCGACGACCTCTATCCCGTCCTCGGCCACTTCGTGGGCAAGGTCTCCGCGGAGCGCATCCCCGTTTTAGCGAACCTGAACGCGCGTCCCACGGAGGATCAGCTGAAGGCCCTGGGGGCCGCCGCGGCCTCCTCGGGAAGCGTCGCGCTTTTCCACGTCGTCGGCGTGACTCCGGAAGCGCCGACGCTCGCGGCGGCTCTCCACGGTCGATCCGCCGAGGAGACCATCGATGTCGGCCTCGACGATCTTCGAAGCGCGCGCCGGGAGCTCGGGACCGCGACGGGAGAGGATCTCGACCTCGTGGTCCTTGGAAGCCCCCACTTCTCTTTCGAGGAGATGAAGCGGCTCGCCCCTCTTCTCGAAGGCCGCGAGCGCCATCCGAAGGTGACGTTCCTCGTCACCACGAGCCGTGGGGTGCGCGACATCGCGGCGGCCGCGGGACTGCTGCGAACCCTCGATGCTTTCGGCGGCCGGGTCACCGTGGACACCTGCATTCTCGCGACCCCGATGCTTCCGAAAACGGTCCGGAGGCTGATGACGAACTCGGGAAAGTACGCGCTCTACTCCCCGGGACTCCTCGGAGTCGAGGTCGCCTACGGAAGCCTCGAGGACTGCGTCTCTTCGGCGATCGAAGGAAAGGTCCTCCGCACTCCTTCCCCCTGGGACAGGTAGCGCCTACGGGTGCTGCTCGGTCGGGGTCTCCCGCTCGACCACGGTGATGGTGACGCTCGAGGGGTACTGCTTCGAGTGGTGGACCGAGTTTCTCGCCACCACCGCGGCCCACTCGTCGTAGTTGTTCCCGCCGGTGTTCAGGTTCCGATCGAACCGCGGAAAGTTGCTGCTCGAGACTTCGATGCGCAGCCGGTGGCCGGGGGCGAACCAGTTGCTGGTGGTGAGCGGCTGGAGCGTCGCCTTCACGACCTTCCCCTTCTCCATCCAGGCGAGCGGCTTGTCGTAGCCGTCGCGGTAGCGCATGCGCTG
>DAISKN010000653.1:0-4149 GCA_036820975.1 Acidobacteriota bacterium
CAACTTCTTCCGCTCCATCCAGGTCGACGGCGGCGTCCTCGGGCTCGCCTTCGGCGCGAGCCTTCTGACCGCGTTCCTCTTCGGCACTCTTCCGCTCCTCGCGGTCCTGGGGCGCGATCCGGCCGGCGCCCTCCGGAGCGGCGGCCGCGGCGGCGCGGCCCGCTCGCAGGCGAAACTCTCGCGACTGCTGGTCGTGGTCGAAGTGGCGGTCTCGGCGATGCTGCTGGTGGGCGCGGGCCTCCTGGTCCGAAGCCTCGCGCAACTGACCCGGCTCGACCTCGGCTTCCGGCCCGAGTCGATGGTGAGCGCCGAGTTCACATTGCCGCCGAGTGAGTTTCCCGAGCAGAGCGCTCGGGCCGCGTTCTCCGAGCGGGTACTGGAGCGGGTGCGATCGATGCCGGACGTCGTCGCCGCGGGGACTACGACCGACGTTCCCCTGAGGCTGGGGACCTGGGACAAGCGCTACGTCCTCCAGGGAACGCCGCCTCCCGAGCCCGGCGAAGTCCCCTGGGCCGCGTACCGGGCGGTGAGCCCGGGGTACCTCGAGGCGCTGGGGGTAAGTCTCGTCCGCGGCCGGACGTTCACGCCCGAAGACCGCGAGGGAGTCGAGAGAGTCGCCATCGTCAGCCGGGAGCTGGCGCGGCGCGCTCTCGGTGACGCCGATCCCATCGGGAGGGTGATCGGCCATCCCGACGAGATCGCGGAGGAGTCCGGCCAGTGGACGATCGTCGGTGTCCTCGAGGACGTCAAGGAGGACCGCTACAACTACCGGATCGACCGCCCGGTCTGGTACGTCCCCTACGAGCAGGCCGGGGAATCAGGCATCCTGCTGAATCTGGTGATCCGCACGCGCGGAAACGCCGCCGACGTGGGCTCCGAGATCCGTCGCGTGGTGAGAGACCTGTATCCCGAGGTCGCCCCGGGAGAAGTCTACGAGCTCGAGCCGCACGTGACGGCGGTCGTCGGCGCCGAGCGCACGGCCACATCGGTGGCGCTCCTCTTGGCGGTCCTGGGCACCGCGCTGGCGTCTCTCGGTCTCTACGGTGTCATGGCCTACGGAGTGCGGCAGAGATTCCGCGAGCTCGGCCTGCGCGTTGCGGTGGGAGCGAGCCCGAAGAGCCTCTCGCGCCTCGTTCTCGTCGACGGACTCCGGTGGGTGGCCTTCGGTCTGGTTGCGGGGTTCGTCGGGGCGCTCGCGATGGCGCGGCTCTTCTCGAATCTCCTTTTCGAGACCCGTCCCTGGGATCCGTTCACCTATGGCGTGGTGGCGATCCTGTTCGTCGCGGTGACGCTCGTCGCCTGCTATTTCCCCGCGCGCCGCGCCGGGGCGACGAATCCGGTGGACGCCTTGCGCATGGAGTGATTCGGGATCATGCAGACTGCTCCCATCAAGCCGACGATCACGATGAGCGATCTCGAGAAGATCGACGTTCGCGTCGGGACCATCGAGTCGGTCGAAGACGTCCCCTCGGCTGACGCCCTGGTGAAGCTGGTGGTCGACTTCGGAGACCACAAACGCACCGTAATCGCCGGGCTCAAGAAAGAGCGTCCGAACCCGCGCGAGATCGAGGGGAAGCAGGCGCTCTTCGTTTTGAACCTCGAGCCGAGGCGGATGAAGGGCATCGTTTCCGAGGCGATGTTCTTCGACATCGGCTACGCCGACGGCATCCTTCCTCGCCTCGCCGTCCCCGAGGAGCCGGTTCCCAACGGCGCCCGGGCGGGATGAACGTCAGGGCGCCTTACTGTTTCTTCGGCTTCGCCGCTCCCTGAGAGCCGCCGCTGCGCGAATAACCCTCGCGGGAGACGCTTCCGCTCGAGCTCGAGGATCCGCCCGAGGAACCGGAGTCGCTGCCTCCGGATTCGCCCCGGTGTCGAGCCCGGCGCTCGCCGGAGTCGCCGGGCGCCACGCGGGTGACGCGGGTATAGCCGCGACCCTCGACGGCTCGTCCTACGGTTGCCCCCGGTGAACCGTCGGGAGGGACGCCGTAGTTCGGGCCCCACGGCGCGTACCAGTAGTAATAGCCGAAGGGCGCGAAGTAGTACGGGTAAGCGAAGGCGGAGTCGTAGAACGGGTCGTAGCCGGCGTAGCCCCAGCCCATTCCGCCGGCGCCGCCTCCCCGCTCCACCGAGAACTCCTCGGGGAAAGAGAGCGCCACCAGAAGATCGATGACGCCCGGCGGCACCGAGGCGTCGGAAAGGCGCAACAGGTTCTCGCCGTCGATGGGAAAACGACCTCCGCGCTCGAGAATCGACGCTTCGACCACCTCGGGCGCGACGCGAGCCGACGTTTCGATGACGTCCTCGATGCTCATCGGCGTCGAAGCAACCCGGAAGCGGGCTTCGACGGCATCGCGGAACTGCTCCTCGGTGAGAGAGGGAATGCGGAGCCGGCTCACTTCCTCGTTCACCGCGCGAAAGCGTCGGATCAAAACCGCGCGTCCGTCCCCGGTCCCTATCGACTGCAGCTCGACCCAGGTGGAGCCATCGGTGAGCATGCTGACCCCGCTGATGGAGCGGGTTCGGCCCTCTTCGCAGGTCAGCTCCGAGCGGGTGAAAAGGACCGAAGCGTCCTTCGACCAGTCGAGCTGCTGCCAGCCCCGGCATTTCCCCTGAGCGCTGTCGCGCTTCTGCCCGTCGGCGATCAGGGTCTCCTCGAGGAACGCTTCGTCCCCGGAGTACGTCTGGAGGCGTACCCCGTCGCCCTCGGGAGCGAGGCAGACGAGGCCCATCGGCCGGTCTTCTTCAGCCGGCTCAGCCGGATCCCCCGCCTCCTCGTCGGGATTGCCGAGGAGCGGCTGTCTGACCGCGTCCTCGACGAGGCTCCAGCAGCCGAGAAACGGAGTGAAGCGCGCGTCCGACGACGTCGCGATCAGTAGCGAGCCTGCGAGCCATACGGAGATCATCACGAACCTCCTTCCGGAAGATGCTAGAACGTGAAGCCGACGCCGGCGCCGATCCTCGCGCCCGAAAGGTCGATGGGCGCGAAGTCCAGGAAGTCGCCGTCGAGATCGGCATCGCTCCAAAGATAGCGCCCTTCCACCGACAAAAACCATCTCGGACTCAGGCTGATCTCGACCCCGCCGAACGCCTGAGTCGCGAAGCCCCAGCCGGACGAGCGGAAAACCGAGGTGAAGATCGCCAGGTCGACGAAGTCGACGAAGTCTCCCGCCTGCTCCAGCTCGTACCAGACGAAGCCACCTCCGCCCCCGACGTATGGACGGACCTTCGCGGGGACGAACGCGTAGCGGCTGACCTCGCGGCCTCGCGGCGTCAGATAGAGCTTCACGTTCAGGGTCACGGGAATAATCGTCAGCCTCGTTTCCTGGAGGATGGGGAGATCGTCCTGGTCCACGAAATCCCGGTACTCCGAGTCCACGCTCGCCTTGCTGATCTCGAACCCCGCGACCAGATCGATTCGGCTCGCGATCGCGAAGCTCCCGTCCGCCGCGAACAGGAACGAATCGAAGTCGGCCTTCTCGATCGTGAGCTGTTCGCCGAAAAAATCGTAGATATCGCTCGACGCCGCGGCCATCTGCCAGCCGCCCCGGGCTGCAAAAGAGCCCCGCGGCTTGCCGAAGAGGAAATCGGCGTTCGGCTCCTGGGCCAGGGCGCCGCCGGAGAAGACGGGCGCGACGATCAACAGGAGCGCCGGCGCGAGACGTCTCATCGAGCCCATTGTCCGCTGAAATCGGTCCCGTCGCCAGGGAGAAACGACGCGCGGGGATCAGGTGGTGGCGCGCTGGGGGGTCTCGGGAAGAAGGTTCTCCACCGCCTCGGGCTTGCCGATGAAGAACCCCTGGGCGAAGTCGACTCCCGAAGCCCGCACGACTTTCAGGATTTCCGCGCTGGAGACGAACTCCGCCACCGTGCGCTTCTTCAACGCCTTCGAGAACTCCACCATCGCCCGCACCAGGTGCTGGTCCATCACGGGCTTCGGGACCGCGTCACGCTCCGCGTCGACGGCGGGTTCCAGACCGGCCGCGACGTCGTCGTCGCCGCGATGCTCGGTGCCGAGGAATACGGCTTCGGGACCGCGGCGCTGGTCGCGATGGGCTGCGACATGGCGCGCCAGTGCCACCTCGACACGTGCCCGACCGGCATCGCCACCCAGCGACCGGGCCTGCGGGCCAAGTTCACCGGCACGCCCGA
>DAISKN010000654.1:0-4149 GCA_036820975.1 Acidobacteriota bacterium
CGCCCTGATTCACTTCGAAGCTCACGTCCTTCAACGCCCAGAACGTTTCGTCCGGAGAGTTCCCACGGAGCTTTCGGAACGGTGCGAGAACGAGATCCCCGAGCGCCTCTCCGAGGCGTCGCTGAGTCTGGAGCCGGCCTCCGACGCGATAGCGCTTCGACAGCCGCTCGACTCGAATGACGGGAGTGGCCACGCTTCACACCACGTCGGCGAAGAACCGATCCATTCGCCGAAACTGCCAGATGCCGAGCCCGAGAAACGCGAGAGTCACGGCGCCCGAGATCCCGAGACCCTGCCAGTCGATCGGAGTTCCCAGTACCGCGCCTCGATAAGCACCGATGATCCCGGCCATGGGATTGAGGTGAAACCACGCCCGGTAGGACTCGGGGACGAGGCTGTTGGGGTAGACGACGGGCGTCGCGAACATCCAGATCTGCATCAAAAAGGGCGTCGCGTGCTGCACGTCCCGGTAGCGGACGTTCAGAGCCGCGAGCCACATTCCCACGCCTAGAGCGAGAAGAGCGGTGAGCAGGGAGAGGGGCAGCAGAAGAATCGCCCCGGGGGCCGGAAACATATCGAAGTAGAGCATGATGCCCACGAGGATCACCGCGGCGATCGCGAAATCGACGAGAGCGGAGAGCGCGGCGCTCAGCGGGATGAGGACTCGGGGGAAGTAGACCTTCCCGAGGAGGTTTGCATGAGCGACAAGGCTCATTGCCCCCCGAGTCACCGTAGATGAGAAGTAGGTCCACGGCAGAAGCCCTAGGTAGGCGAAAACAGGATACGGTACTCCGTCGCTCGGAACCCCCGCGAGGCTACCCAGGAAGACGCTGAACACAATCATGGTCAGCAGTGGCTGAAGGATCGCCCAGAGAACCCCGAGCACCGTCTGCTTGTAGCGGACGGAGAGATCGCGACGTGTCAGAAAATAGAGGAGATCACGGTAATGTAGGAGATCCGAAACTTCCTCACGGAGCTGGCGACGGCCAGGCTCGATCACAATGAGGTATTCGGATGATTCTCCACTTTCTGCTGTTAAGGCCACTCTCGTGTCAGGTCCTGGTGCCAATGACGTCTAGTATGGACGCCTCAGGTTGCAGGAAATGGCATGTCTTGTTACTGAAATGTCAGCATAACATCTGTGTGGTCAAGCGTCTACGCCAGGACTCTTAATCCAGTTGTAGGCACTTCATTTGCACAAGTAATACCGGAGAAGAGATCGGTTCAACGAAAGAAATTTCTTACTTTCCTCATCGGCGAGATCCACCTCTCCGTCGCACGCGCCCGACCGCACCTATCTCCGAATTCGCGCTGATACCGAGCGAACCCTTCTACGCCGCCCGGACTCCTCGCGATCATCGAATTGAGTTCTCTGTCTGCGAGCGCCACGAGTCGGTTGTCTTCCTGAATCGCGGGGAGTGCCGAGAGTCTTTCAAGTCTCTGCCGCAAGTCGGTCGTGAGAGTCTGATCATACGTCGAACGGTTCTCTCGTCCAGCGTAGGTGCAGTCGACGAAATCCTCCGGCCATGTCCGCTCGAGCAGACACATCATTTCGTCGAACCTCTGCGTGGGAAAGAGAAACAGCTTCCTCCGATCGACTAATTGTTCGACTCGAGCCAATCCCGCAGCTCCATGAATATCGACGAGATCGGGAATCTGGCACCATCGCCATGGATCGGCATCGTAGTCGTATTCTCGAATCGCGTTCTCCAGGTAGTCTCCTAAATTCTGGCTCTTTTCGACCTGAGAATAGCGATGGCTGTTCCGGTTGTAGTAGTACCAGGAGAGTATTCTCTCAGCCGGGTTGCGAACGGCGGCGATGCCAACGACTTCCAGATCGGCGCGGTCGTACGGGAGATCGGCGGAGATACAGTGCGCGGAGAAGAACCGAAGCCGCGGGATGAAATCGATCAGCCTGTCCAGATCCTCCCCGCGGTAGCGAAGAACTCGCGGCTCTAGCAGGCGGTACTCCTCCATGTAGCCGTCACGAAAGTTTCGCCGCATGATTGCCCGGAGCGTGGAGCCTGCGCATTTGGGAATGTGTATGAAGAAGAATATCCTCTTCCGCCCCTGAATAGCCGCTAGCATGTTGTTCACTCAACCCAAAATTGACTGCACCAGCGATTCCCGGAACACAGTCCGGGCTCGGAGCACGCCGCAACAACGAATAATCCTTTGCCCCATCGTCTGATCACGGAGCACGTTTCCGAAAAGACTACTTCTCGCCCGCATCGACTATCCAACGTCTGGATGTTGGATCCATTCCGGCACGCAGTACTCGCCGTCCTCGGTCAACGGAGTTCCAGCAAGAGGGTCGCGGGCACGACGTGGAGGGTACCGTATCAGGTCGACCGCACTAAATCCGGAGCTCCTGAGACGAAGGCGCGCAAGAGCTAATCGACCCGCCTTGAGATCCCGCCAAGTCAACTTCAATAGTAAGTAAGCGCAGTTGCGCTTCGCCAGGTCGAGTAACGGTCCATGGAGCGGACATTCGGGCGCGTGCAGGGCTCGCCAGGATTCCCCTTGCCCGATGGCGTAGTCTCGAGCGGCCTTCTCGCTTTGGAACTCCTGTCCGCCGTGAACTCGATACCAGAACAGGTCCGCCGGAACCAGCACCACGGAGGTGACGGCGCAGGCTTTCAGCCAGAAGCAATAGTCGGAAGCCACCCCTCGGTTTGGAAATCCCCCGAGCTTCCGCAACACATCGGTACGAAATAACGCCACCGCGGGTCCGCCGGCGAACATTCCCGACCCCAGGTACTCCCGGGCATACGCCATTTGTGGACTGAGGGCCATCGGGCAGGGTCCGCCCGACCAGGCTCTGCCGGCGCTCATGGCGAAACCTGCGCTCGGTTCATCCAACAGGATCCGCGCCATCGTCTCCAGACAGTGCGGATACATGACGTCGTCCGAGTCGTGATACTTGAGGAGCGGCGTCGTGACGAGATCGATGGCGCGATTCCTATTTCCGAACTGGCCGAGATTGCGCTCGTTCACGACCACGCGGACCCGGCGGTCTCGATCCGCGCAGCGCCGAGCCTCCTCGACGGTTCCGTCCGTGGACGCATCATCGAGGACGAGCAGCTCGAAGTCCGAAAACGTGCTCCCCAAAACGCTCTGAATCGAGGCGGCGATGTACTTCTCACGATTGAAGCTGGTAATGACGACGGTAACTGCCGGCATGTCCACGTTCACCCTCCTCGATCGTTCTCAGCCGAGCGAAGAAGAGCGCTGAGCTCGGGCCGGCGGCGCTCTCGAATGAAACGAACGATGGAATTGGGGAGCCATGGTTGGTCGAGTCGGCTGCCGTAAGGGAGGACGGATCTCTTCGGCCTCGCACGCCGAAGGTCCCGCCATCCCGCATACAGCTCTTGGTACCGATTCGCTTGCAGTCTTACGTCGAACTTCTCGGAGACCAGCCGCCGGGCGGCATCGCCCATGGACCTCAACAACCGTCGGTCGGTATCGAGCTTCGCGATTTCACGCGCGAATCCTTCGACGTCCCCGATGGGGATTCGGCTTCCCGTTTCTCCGGGTAATACGACTTCCGGAACCCCGCTTTGGATGTCGCTGACGACCGGAACCAGGCCGACACTCATCGCCTCGAGCAGCGCCAACGGAAGGCCTTCCGCTTCACTCGGCAGAACGAAGACGTCGTGTCCCGCCATCAGGTCGATGGTCTCCCGATTCGAGAGCACCCCGGCCCACCGCGCGCGGCGGCCGTTTTCCCAACGATTTCTCAGTTCCGTTTCGTCCGGACCACCACCTGCAATCGTCCATTCCACGTTCGTGTTCCTGGCCCGAATTGCGCGATCGATCAGTGGGAGATCCAACACTCGTTTCTGGCGCCGCTCCAACCTTCCCGCGTAGAGGAGTCGAAGCGGCCCACTCGACTGCCGTCGAGCTCGCGTCGAAATGGGCACTCCGTACGGTATGTAGTGAATCGACTGGATTCGAGTCGGGAGAAGACTGACGAGTTTGTCGTGGATCAGCCGGCTGCAGGCGATGAAGACGTCGATGATCTCTTCATGCTTCTGCGCCAGCTCGTAGTAGTAGTCGAAGTCTCCGTGCAGAATCTGGATGACAGTCTTTTCCGTGCGGTGAGCACCGGCCCATGCGAGCTCCAGCCAATCGCTGGAAACGAGGACA
>DAISKN010000655.1:0-4148 GCA_036820975.1 Acidobacteriota bacterium
AGTACCAGAAGGCGATCGCCGCGCGGAGCGTCTGCGCCGACGGACAGTTCGTGCTGGTCGAGGGCATCGATTCGTGACGGGAGGTTCGATTTGAAGAGATTCCTGGTTTGCTCGCTCCTGACCCTGGTCGCTCCCGCGGCCGCTCTGGCTCAAGGGGATAACCCGCCCCTTCCCGGATTCAATCTCGAGGGCTCCGACCCGAAAGCGATCCAGATCGCCGACGAGGTGATGAGAGCTCTCGGGGGAAGGAAGGCCTGGGACCAGACCCGCTACCTCACCTGGAACTTCTTCGGGCGGCGAACCCACGTCTGGGACAAGTATACGGGCGACCTGCGGTTCGAGAACGAGGGCGCCGTGACTTTGATGAACCTGAACACCAAGAAGGGCCGGGTGTGGAAAGGCGGACAGGAGGTCACGAATCCGGCGGAGCTGGAAAAAGCTCTCTACGATGCCGAGAGCGCCTGGATCAACGACTCCTACTGGGTATTCATGCCCTACAAGCTCAAGGACGGCGGAGTGACGCTGAAGTACGCGGGAAAGGGAAAGACCGAAGCCGGCGCGTCGGCCGACGTCCTCGAGCTCACCTTCGCGAACGTGGGGCGCACGCCGCAGAACAAGTATCACGTCTTCGTCGACGAACAGAGCCGCCTGGTGACGCAGTGGAACTACTACGAGGACGCGTCGGATCCCGAGCCGAGCTTCAAGATTCCGTGGCTCGACTGGGAGCGCCACGGCCGGATCCTGCTGTCCGCCAATCGGGGGGAGCGGAAGCACCAGGACGTCGCCGTCCTGGATGCGGTCCCCGGTTCGCTCTTTGAGAGCCCCGCGGCCGTCGACCTACGCCCGCATTTCCGGTGAAGTAGAATCCAATCAGCGGAGGACCGAACATGAATTCGAGAGCGTGGGTATGGTTCCTGCCGGCGATGCTGCTTCCCCTCGCCGGCCTCGGCGAGGACGCCACCTATCAGAAAGAGATCGAGTCCTGGCGCCTGGAGCGCGAGACCAATTTGAAGAAGGACGGAAGCTGGCTCACCGTCGCCGGTCTCTACTGGCTTCGAGAGGGCGAGAGCACCGTCGGCGCCGATCCGGAGAACGATTTCGTTCTTCCCGAGGGGACGGCGCCCGCGTCCGTGGGAACCTTCACCTACGGGGACGGAAAGGTCTCGTTCCGCGCGAGCGACGGAGTCACCGTCGTGCGGAAGGGCGAAGAAGACCAGCCGGTCTCGACCGCGGCTCTCGAGCCCGGAGAAAAGAACGCCATCGCTCTCGGCAAGCTCTCGATGTGGGTGCATGCGAGCGGACCGAGGCTCGCCATCCGTCTGCGCGATATCGACAGCCCCATCCGCAGGGAGTTCACCGGCCTTTCCTGGTTTCCCCTCGATCCCGCTTATCGCGTCGCCGCGAAGTTCACGCCGTATCCCAAGCCGAAGGACGTCGAGATCTTGAACATGCTCGGGGACATCGAGAAGTACCAGAGCCCGGGGGTCGTCGACTTCGAGCTCCAGGGGCAGGCGATTCGCATGGAGCCGGTGTGGAACACCGATCGAGGGCTGTGGTTCATTTTCAAGGACGGGACCAGCGGGAAAGAGACCTACCCGTCGGCGCGTTTCCTTCAGGCCGAGGCTCCGAAGGACGGCAGCGTCGTCGTCGATTTCAACAAGGCGTACAACCCGCCGTGCGCGTTCAATCCCTACACCACTTGTCCCATGCCCCCTAAAGAGAATCGGCTGAAGATTCGCATCGAGGCGGGCGAAAAGAACTACGCGAAGAAGCACTCGTAGCAGGAGGAAACATGAAGTCGAATCGATGGACGGCGGCCGCGGCCGCGTTCGGCATCCTGGTGGCCGCCGACGCTCTCGCCCAGAGGGGGGCGCTTCGGGGCAAACTCGTCGATGAGGAGGGAAAGCCCCTCGAAGGAGTCGAGTGCAAGATCGAGCTCCAAGGCGGCGGGGGAAGGGCGACCTCGATGACGAGCAAGAAAGACGGAACGCTCGTCAAGGGTGGACTGCAGTCGGGAAACTACGTGGTCACCTGCGACAAGGAGGGCTATCGTCCGCTTCCGCTCCCCGCTCCGATCACCGCCTTCGAGCAAATCGAACTGGGCACCAACACCATGTACCGGCTCGCTCCCGGGGAGCTTTCGGAGAAGCAGCACGCGCGGGCGACGGAGCTCCTGGAGCAGTTCAACCTCTCCGCCGATTCGGACGACCATCAGGGGACGCTCGAGAGCCTCTTCGAGCTCCAGAAGATGATGCCCGAGAGCCCGGAGATCCACTTCAACATCGCGAGCACCTACGAGAAGATGGGTGAAACCGACAAGGCGCTCGAGTACTACCAGAAGACCGGCGAGCTGAAGCCGGACTTCTACGAGACCTGGCTCGCGATCGGCGACATCTACGGCAAGAGGAAGGCCTGGGCGGAAGCCGCTTCCGCGATGAAGAAGGCCATGGACCTGAAAGCGATCGACCCGGTCGCGCTCTTCAACTACGCGGTATACGCCCAGAACTCCGGGGACGTCGCCGCCGCGGAGTCGGCTTACCAGAAGACTCTCGAGGTCGATCCCAAGCGGGCGATGGCTTACTACCAGCTCGGTCTCATCTCGGTGAGCAAGGGTGACACCGACCAGGCGATCGCGCACTTCGAGAAGTTCGTCGAGATCGCGCCCGCCGATCCTCAGGCCGAGGCGGCGAAAGGGGTGATCGACGAGCTGAAACGGAAGAAGACGCAGTAGCCCGGGGTCAGGGCGCGAGCTTCCACAGCGCGAGTCTCGACTCGTCCTTCACGAGCACTCCCGCCGGGGTCGGCACCGGATGGGCCCAGGCAGGCGTCTCGGCGACCGGGTATCGCCTCGCCGGCGAGAAGCCCGAGGCGTCGGCGGCCATCACCAGGAGCTCGCCTTCCGTCGTCAGCACCAGAAGCCAGTCGCCCCAGAGGACGACCGAGGCGTTGTCTCCCATCCGCCCCTCGCTCTCCCAGAGGCTCTTTCCCGTGCTCGGATCGAGGGCGACGACCTGCCCCTTCTTCTGGTTCGAGAATCCCAGGAGACGATCCCCCGCGAGCACCGGACTGCTCATATAGAACGTCGTCGGGGTGCGCCACACTTCTCTGGGCTGGTATCCGTCGCCTACGACCTTCGGCTCGACTGCGAACGTGTCGGAGTCGAGGCCGGAGAAGATCATCCGCTTGCCGTGGGTGACGGGCGTCACGATGTTCTGATCGTACGGAGTCGTGAACGGGATCCTCCACAGGAGCTTCCCGGAGCCGAGGTCGACGGAAACGATGTGCGCGTCGCTCTGGGTCACGACCTGTTCCACGTCCTCGAGAGTGGTGACGATGGGGGAGGAGTAGCCGGGACCGTCACCGCCGAAGGTCCATACCGTTTCGCCGGTATCGGGCTCGAGCGCCATCAGCGCGCCTTTTCCGGGCCCACCGAGGTGCACGAGGAGCTTGCCTCCCGCGATCATCGGCGAGGCCGCGCTTCCGTAGAGGGGCGAGGTCGCGGGGAATCGATCGGCGAAGTCGCTTTTCCAGAGCACCCGGCCGGTCGCCGCGTCGAACGCCGAGAGCGTCCCCGCGATTCCCAGCGTAAACAGCCTTCCTTCGGATACCAGCGGCGTCGATTTGGGACCCTTCCCGTGCGAGGTGGCCGCGGGATTCATGGTGTATCGGGCGTCGTAGCTCTGCTCCCAGAGGGTGGCGCCGGTCGAAAGCTCGAGAGCGCGTACGACCTCGCGCTCGCCCTGCCGTGAGAGCTGGAAGACGCGCTCCGACTGCACCACCGGCGTCGAATGGCCTGTGCCCACCTCGACTTGCCACGACTTCGAGAGATTCTCGGGCCAGCTCGTTGGAGCCGGCGTCGAGGCGACCCCGGTCCGCCCGGGTCCTCGCCACTGCGGCCAATCGGAGGCCGTAACCGAGGCCGTGACAAGAAACGCGACAAGAGCTAGTCTTCCCCTCATGTGCATTCGTTCTCCGACGCTGGATTGTAGCGCGCCCGCGGGAGCCGAAACGTTCCGATGAGTCTCGGCCTTTTCGCAGCGCTCGCTCTGATACTGATGGCCGAGTTCGTCAACGGATGGACCGACGCCCCCAACGCCATCGCCACCGTGGTCTCGACGCGAGTCCTGAAGCCTCAGCACGCCCTGTTC
>DAISKN010000656.1:0-4146 GCA_036820975.1 Acidobacteriota bacterium
CCCTGGCTCGGCTTTCCGATGCTGGCGCTCGCGGTCGGGGCGCAAGCGCTCCGCTACTGGGCCATCGCTTCTCTCGGAAAGCGCTGGAACGTGCGGGTCATCACCATTCCCGGGATGCCGCTTTCGACCGCCGGACCGTACCGCTTTCTCCGGCATCCAAACTATCTCGCGGTAGTTCTCGAGGGAATGGCGATCCCCCTGATTCACACCGCCTATCTGACGGCCCTCGGGTTCAGCCTCTTGAACGCGCTGATGCTTCGCACGCGCATCCGCTGCGAGGAGCGAGCGCTCGGCCTCACCGGGTAACGCGATGGAACGAGGCGCCATCCTCGAGGGCGTTCGCGAGGTCTTCGCCGAGCAGCTCAAGATCCACGTGCTCACCGAGGAAACTCACCTTCTCCGCGATCTGAAGCTCGACTCCCTACAGCAGCTCACTCTCGTCGTCGAGCTCGAGAACCGCTTCCGCGTCGCTTTCGGCGACGGCGACGAGACCGGAATCGAGAGAGTGGCTGACGTCGTCGATCTCCTGGAGCGACGTCTCTCGGGTCCATGAGCGAGCCGGGGACGCTTCTTTCCTGCCTGGAGCGGGCGGCGGCAGCCGGCGAGTGCGTCCGCTTTCTCGAGCGGTCGGAAGAGCGCACCGTCCTCTACCGCGACGTCCTCGAGCGTGCCCAGAGGGTCGCCGGAGGTCTCGTGGCGCTCGGAGTCGAGCCCGGCTCCCGGGTCGCGGTGGCGGCGTCCACCTCTCCCGAATTCTATGACGCGTTCTTCGGTGTTCTCGCCGCGGGCGCGACGCCGCTTTCGCTCCCGCTTCCGCCGAGGTTCGGATCGCGCAGGGGCTTCATCGAGGACCTTCGCGCGTCCGTGAGAGCGGCGGACGCTCACCTGGTTCTGACGGATGTCGCCGGCCGCGTTCGAATTCCGGATATCGACGTCGTCGCTCTCGGCGAGCTTCCCGACGCGAAGCCGCGGTTCGTGGACCGAGAGCCTGACTCACTCGCGCTGGTGCAGCTCTCGTCGGGAACGACCGGCTCGCCCAAGCCGATCCCTCTCACTCACCGGCAGCTCCTCGCGAACGTCCGTGCCATCCTCGATCGAATTCTCGAGTGCTATCCGGCCGACCGGTACGAGCACGGCGCAGTCTCCTGGCTTCCGCTCTATCACGACATGGGCCTCGTGGGCGCGCTGGTCACGGCGCTCGCGCACCCGGCTCCGTTGACGCTGATGAAGCCGGAGGAGTTCGTCGCGCGGCCCGCGCGGTGGCTCCAGGCCATCTCCCGGTATCGGGCGACGATCAGCGCCGCCCCGAATTTCGCTTACGAGCTCGCCGTCGAGAGGGTGAAAGACGAGGAGATCCAGGACGTCGACCTCTCTTGCTGGCTCCTCGCTCTGGACGGAGCGGAGCCCGTGTCCGCGTCCACACTCTCGCGGTTCTACGATCGCTTTCGCGCCTACGGCCTCCGAAGGGAAGCGCTCACTCCGGTCTATGGTCTTGCCGAGGCTTCGCTCGCGGTGACGTTCTCGCGGCCCGACCGCTCTTTCACCTCCCGCCGATTCGACGGCGCCGCCCTCGTCGAGAGGGAGGAGGCGATCGAGCTCGCGGACGGGGTCGAGCTCGTGAGCTCGGGAACGCCCGTGCCAGGAGTCGAGGTCGAGGTCGCCGACGATCGGGGCGAGAGGCTGCCGGAAGGAAGAGTGGGCCGCGTTCTCGTTCGAGGGGCTTCGGTCACCAGCGATGGCGTCGATGCCGAGGGGTATCTCGATACCGGAGACCGCGGGTTCCTCTTGGCGGGTGAGCTCCACCTCTGCGGTCGAAGCCGGGACCTCCTGATCCTCCGTGGACGAAACTTTCCTCCGGAAATGATCGAAGAGGCGGTCGAGGGGGTCCCGGGCTCGAGACCCGGCGCCGTCGCCGCGGTGACGGTTTCCGGGGAGCGCGGCGAGAGTTTATGGCTTCTCGCCGAGCGCGCTTTCGATCTCTCGCCGGAGGCCGGGGAGCGCGCTGTCGACGAGATTCGGGCGCGGGTGGTCGAGTGCTGCGGCGTCGACCCCGTCGTGAGGCTCCTCGACCCCGGCGCCCTCCCGAGAACCTCGAGCGGGAAGCTCCGCCGGCGGGAGGCGGCGCGGCTTTTCGCCGGGGCCGGAGTCTGAGATCATGGGATCGATGTCGAGGATAGCCTCTTATTCCGTCGAGGACGTGACCGCTCTTCGCTCCCGCGTCGAGGAAGAGCTGAAGGAATGCGGGAGCTTCCAGCAAGCCTGCCAGGGGTTCATCGACGTCCTCTACGAAGACCTGTTGGCGTCGGCGGTGCTGTTCCGTGTCTTCGCCACGGTCGAGCTCGAGAAGCTCCCGGCGAAGGAGACGGACTTCGTCCTCGGCCTCGCGCGCACCCGCGGGGTCGGCTCCGAGCTCCAGCCGAAGACTCCGGTGGTGACTCTTCTCGGGAGCCGAGGCAAGCGCCCTCAGTGGAACCACCGGCTGCGGTCCGAGCGCCACCTCGCCCTTCCGCTCACGAGCGCGAGCTTCATCAAGACCATCCCCATGGTCTCGCGCCTCATGGGGGACATGGGGACCGGGCTCGAGTGGGTCCAGAAGCAGGAAAAACACATGATCGTGACCTCGATGGGGCAGATGGCGCGCGTTCTCTACGTCAAGGACGCCCTCGAGACCCGCACCCGAGACGGCTTCGACGTCATTCCCGACCGGAACTTCGTCACCGAGAACCGGGTGCGGACCGTCATCGGACTCGGAGGCGCTTATTTGAACGGCACGATCGTCGCCGTGGTTCTCTTCACCAATGAGCTCGTCCCCCAGGACCGGGTGGAGAAACTGATGCCGGTGATGCACGGTTTCAAGATCGCCACCATGAAAGCGGTGATGCAGGGAAGCATCTTCCCCGCCTAGCTGGTCGGACCGGGAAGAACGCAAGGAAACGCGCGTTCGAAATCCAGCCATGCCTATGGCAGCGGCGAGGTGAGCTTCAGGGAGGAAGGCGTTCCTTTCCGAGGTTGAGCACCATCTGCTGGAGACCGATGGCGTCTCCCAGGATGCCGCGGGTCGAAAGCGGCGACTCGACTTCGACCTCCTGGTTTGGATGCTGCGCGCGGAGCCAGGTCGCGACCTCCTGCACCAGATCGGCGAGCACCACCCGCCGGGAGGCGTTCTCGCGAGGGCGCATCCGCTGGAGCACGCGCTCCGAAAGCCCGCGGGCGCGCTCGTCGAAACGCTGGGACTGGCCGTACAATGATCGAATCATCCAAAACCAGGTCCCCGTGTTCGTCGCGATCGCGGTCGTCGTCCTCGTGCTCGCGCCCGGAGTCTATGCCCGGTGGTCGTCGCGGCATCTTCTCCGGCAACTCGCGGATCCGCTCCTTCCCGACCGCCTGATCGAGCATTCCCGCCGCTTGGGCACGGTCGCGGGCATCGTGATCGGCCTGGGAGCCATGCTTTGCGGTCCCTTCCTCCCGGCGTTCCTCTTCCTCGCCTGGGTCTCCGTTCTCGCCGGAGGCTTCCGCGCGAGACGAGCGGTCTTCGACGAGAGCTGGGGTTTCACTTCCTACCTGGGCCACACGCTGCGCTTCTGGCTCGGATTCGTCGGAAGCTTCGCCCTCATCGCTTCGATTCCCTGGGCGATGGCGATGTCGGTCGATTACGCTCTCGAGATCGGAATCTTCCTCGGCGCCGCGGCCTGGCTCTGGGTGCTCGATGGGCCAGCCGCGTTCCGCCGGCTCGTACGGGCGCGGGCGTTCGAGGGCCCGGAGGCGGAAGCGCTGAAACCGCTCTTCTCCCGCATCCTCGAGAAGGCCACGTGCGGAGTCCCCTCGCTCTTCGTCGCGGAGGCTCGGGGTGGGAGCTGGGTCAACGCCTTCGCCCTGCCTGCGGTCCGGCGGCCTGGAGTGCTCTTCACGCGCGGGTTCCTCGACGCGCTCTCGCCCGAAGAGACCGCGGCGATATTCGCCCACGAGGCCGCCCACCTGGAGCATTTTCGGCCCCGAAAGATCCTCCTCGGGCGCGCGCTTTCGCTGTTGCTGGTGGTTCTTCCGGTCGCTCTCTGGGCAGGTCCGCTGTCGGAGCTCCTGAGAGGATGGGAGTGGATCTGGCCTCTCGCGTTCGTGATCGCGTTCGCGGCGCGGGCGGCGAAGAGC
>DAISKN010000657.1:0-666 GCA_036820975.1 Acidobacteriota bacterium
CCCATTCCCGACTCTGTCGCTTCCGGAGCTGGTCACTGCGATCTCGACCTCGGGATCCAGCTTGTCGAAGAACATGGCGCGGGGCACGCCGACCCTGAGCCCTCGAACGCTTCTGCCCAGAGCCGCGGCGTAGTCGGGCACGGGAGCGTCCACGGAAGAGGGATCGAGAGGGTCGTACCCCGCAAGCGGCTGGAGCAGCAGCGCCGCGTCCTCGACCGTCCGCGTCATCGGGCCCACGTGATCGAGGGACCAGCAGAGCGGAATGACGTTTCGGTTGCTCACGCGGCCGTAGGTGGGCTTCAATCCCACGATGCCGCAGTTGGCCGCGGGATCGCGGATCGAGCCTCCGGTGTCCGTTCCCAGAGCGCCGTAGCAGAAACCGGCGGCGATCGCGATGCCCGATCCGCCGGAGGATCCGCCAGCCACCCGATCGGGCGCCCACGGGTTTCTCATGGGACCGTAGTAGCTGATGGCGCCTCCCCCGAAAGCGAACTCGTGAAGGTTGAGCTTTCCGAGGAAGACCGCACCCGCCTCCTCGAGCCGGCGCACGACTTCGGCGTCCTCGCTCGGAACGCGATCGGCGAAGACCGCGCTCGCCGCGGTCGTGCGGATGCCGGCGGTATCGACGTTGTCCTTGAGGGCAATCGGTATTCCATGAAGCGGACC
>DAISKN010000657.1:676-4141 GCA_036820975.1 Acidobacteriota bacterium
GGGCGAGAGCTTGCTCGGCGGTCACGGTCACGAATGTGTTGTACCGCGCGGCGTGGCGCTCGATACGGTCGAGGCACGCCCTGGTGAGCTCCACCGACGAGGCGTTCTTCGCTCGAACGGCATCCGACGCTTCCTTGAGTGACTGGACGGCCAGCGCGTCGGGCGAAGCTCGTCGAGGCTCCTGGCCGAGGATCGACGACTCGAACGCGAAAGCAGCAGCCGCCGTCGCCGTCGCGGCGACCATCTGGCGTCGGGTAACGAGGGCCGGGGATTCCTGGGATCTCATGGAAGACTCCTTCGCCGAGCGAGCAACGAGAGCGGCTCGACTTCAGGAGACTCTACCCCAACCCGAATGCCCGGGAGTCCATGCAAGGGAGAACAGCTGCCCGCGGCGTCGGCGCCAGGGCCCATCCCCCGTTGTTCCGGAGCGGACCCCGCTTCTACCGGCTCCTCAGCGTCGGCGTCGCGCTCGCCTCGTTCGAGAGGGGCGATTCGCGGCCTTCCCCGGTGACCCAGGTGACGGCGTAGGTGTAGGTCACACCGTTCGTGAGCCGCGAGTCCGGGTAGGTCGCGTAGTCGGTCCGGTGACCTATGGCGATGGGGGCAAAGGGCCCAGCCCCGACGCGCCGGTACACGTTGTAGCTCGCGGCTCCGTCCATGGGACTCCATACCAGGGTCACCGACCCCGGTCGCGCCCGCGCAGTCAGGCCCGCGATCGCCGGAAGCGGAAGAAGCTCCACCGTCACCTCGAAGAAGCCTTCCGAGGAGTTGCCGCTCCGATCCCGGGCAACGCAGTCGACGATCGTGAGGCCGACGGGAAAAAGGCTTCCGGAAGGCGGATCGCAGGTCGCGACCGGCGAAGGGTCGGCGTTGTCGGACGCGGAGACGAGATACGTCGCCACGGCGCCGTTCGCCGAAAAAGAGCTCACGGTGAAGTTCGCGGGGAGATTCAGCGTCGGGGGCGTGGTATCGGGGCTCGGAGGTTCGCGCGGAGTGGGAAACCCGAGGTCGTAGAGCACCACGGCTCCGCGTTGATCGAGAATCTCGTCCAGGGTCGTCTCCCCGTACGTCGCCACGTACTGGAAGAGACTCACCGCCGCGGGCGACGGAGGCACCTGGGCGAAGAGCTCGAGGAGTCCCGCGTTCTCGAGAATCCCCGACTGCAGGTACTCCGAGTCCCGGTAGGTGGAAAAGGTGTTTCTGGTAACGTTGTGCACCAGGACGTCGCTCTCGAGAAAAGCGATCTGGGAGAACCCCATGTAGAGGTCCGCCGCCTGAACGATATCCCCGCCGGGCAGCACGAGCATGGAGTCGAGCGTCGACGTCATGATGGTGCGGCCCTTGACGAAGAGGAGCCTCTCCGACGCCGAGCCCACTTGCACGGTAACGAGGAGGAGCACGGCGCCGAGGAACGAACCCGCGCGCAGCAGACGCCCTGCGCACTCGGGCCGCGTCTCGGAAGAATCGCGCATGGCAGCGTGCCTATTGCACGGGGGACCACCACTCGTCCGTGGTGCTGATGCCGCCGTTCTCGTAGGTCCAGGTGATCTGCTGGTAGATGATGCTCACGACCTCACGGGTGCCCGCGCCCTCGCTCCCCGATGCCGCGGTGATGTCGGATAGAAATCCGTTCTCGAGCTCGATGGTGAAGTAGTTCACCAGCGTTCCCTGTTTGCTGGTCTGAAAGAACCGCACCTCGCAGTCCACGCTCTCGCCCGTGACCAGGGCTCGATAGAGCTTCGGAGTCGCCTTGTCGATGGCCTTGTAGAGGCGCAGAGGCTGGTGACGGCGCTGGCCGGTGCGTTGTCCCGAGCTTGGGTCGAATGGGACCACGACACCGTGGCCGAATCCGAACACGTTCATCCAACCCTCGAAGTTCTTCATCGTGGCGTCGCCTTCGATCTCACCCTGAGTCTGACCTTCGCACTGCGCCATGATCGTGTCGGCGAGCGCTGCGCCCGGAGCCGCGAGCGCGAGCCCACCCAGGAGCATTGCCACAAGCATTCTCATCTGCAGTCGCATATCGTTTTCCTCCTGATCGAAAGGCTAAAGAACGTTCTTCCGGCGCCTGCGGGCGACGACGAGCCCGAGGACGGCGCCGAGGAGCAGGGGCGCGGTCAAGGGCTCGGGAACGCCGGGAGCGAAGGTCTGTAGGCGGCTCGAAAAATAGATCGACGCGTCGCTATCGGGATCGGTTTGCATCAGGTAGAACCCCGACGACGGAGCGGTTTCGGAAACGAGAAAGGAAACGCTTGCCGCCATCCCGGGAGAGAGGAGGAAGTTCCACCGGAGCGCGAAAGAGACGTCGTCGGGAAGCGCCGCGGGAACGCCGTTGGCTCCGTCGAGATTGCCGGCCAGCCAATGGTCGTAGATATCGCCGAAGACGTACCCGGGCTCGTCGATCTCCCAGGTCTGTCCGAGCGCAGGTATCCCTGAGGTAGCTCCCCATTCGTTGAAGAACGTGTTCAGGGGCTCGTCGATCTCGACGTCGAGAAAGAGCGATACCTGATGGCTCCCGGCACCGCTGATCGAGACGGCGATCTCCCCGAGCCCGGTATCGAAGTCGAAGAGCGATTGGTCGATCGACGAAGGAAGGTCGCCCGGCAACGTGCCGTCGAAGTCGCAAGGTCCCAGGGAGCAATAAGTCGTGCCGTCCAGGCCGATGCCCCAATCGAAGAGCGCGATGTCGGCCGCGCCCGAGGTCCCGACGCCGACCAGCAGCCCCACGGCGATCGCCGCGGATTGAAGGGCTCGACGGACGCCGCGCGATTTCCCGAAACGTGCAGAAGTCATGGCGTTTTTTCTGTACTCAAGGCTGGGGGAGGGTGCTGTCTCTCTCGTGCAAGAACAGCGCCAGGACTTCGTGGAGTGAGATATCCGATAGGGAGAAAGACGGTTAGTAGCTGGCGCCTGAACCAGGCACCGCGGACGAGATGTAAGCGGCGTCGACGGTAACGATAGCGGGTGCTTCGAGGCGAAGGGCGATAAACTTCGTCCACGCAGGAGGATGGAACGAGTCACCGAGAGAACCTGAAAAACTGGCAACTCCACCGACACTCGGCGGCAGCCAAAGTCGACTCGCTTTGTGGTAATCGTTAGACCAGGATGAACCTCGTCTTTCTGCACGGGCCCGCGGCTTCGGGAAAGCTCACGGTCGGCCGCGAGCTTTCGCGTCTCACGGGCTATCGTCTCTTCCACAACCACCTGATCGTCGACGCGGTCACGGCGGTTTTCGACTTCGGCACCGAGTCGTTCGTCCGGCTGCGAGAAGAGATGTGGCTCTCGGTTTTTCGGGAGGCCGCCCTGCGCGACGCCTCCCTCATCTTCACGTTCGCCCCCGAGCGGACGGTGCGGGAGTCTTTCGTCGGAGAGGCGGTCGCCGCGGTGGAAGGAGCGGGCGGACGGTTGCTCTTCGTCGAGCTCACCTGCCCGGAGGCCGAGATCGAGCGCCGGATCGAGGACGGC
>DAISKN010000658.1:0-4137 GCA_036820975.1 Acidobacteriota bacterium
TTCGGAGACGTCCATGGAAACGACTCGACGCGCTCCCGCCTCGGACAGAATCCGCGAGCCGTAGCCCGTGCCGCAGGCCGCGTCGAGGACCCGGAGCCCGGCGGCACGGGCCGCCGCCCATCGGTATCGGGCGAGGTGCTGGTTCCGAAGCCAGGGCGACGAGAAACGATCGAGTGCGAGGCGTTCCACGGGTGTAGAAGAATAGAGTAGAGACCGCGGCGATGAAAGCGTTCTGGCTTGCCTGCCTCCTCCTCTCGAGCGTTCTCGCCCTCTCCTCGGAGCCCGCCCCGGAACGCCTGGTGCTCGAAGATTTCGAGGAGGGTCCCGTGGACGGGCTTCCCCCGGGGTGGAAGGCGCGTCGGTACGGAAACGCGGAGCAGCCCCCCTACCGCATCCACGAGGAGCGTGGGAACCGTTTTCTTCGCGCCGAGGACCGGGGCGAGAACGTGATGCTCTATAAAGAGGTACGGTGGAACGCGCGGGAGTACCCCTACTTGAGCTTCCGTTGGCGAATCCGCTCCGTTCCCGAGGGGGCGGACGAAAGGCGCGAGGACAAAGCCGACAGCGCCGCCGGGCTCTACCTTTCCTACCGCCGCAAGTTCGGCATCGTCCCCGAGTCCGTCAAGTTCGTCTGGAGCGGCTTGCTCCCGCCGGGCTCCGCTTTCCGGAGGCCGGGGATGGGAATGCCCTGGACGGTCGTGGCAGGAAGCGGTGCCCCCGACGGCTCGTGGAGGACGTTCGTGTTTCGCACCGAGGACGTGTACCGGAAGACTTTCGGGAAGGATCCCGGCGATCGCCCCCTCGGAATCGGACTCCTTTCCGACGCCAACAGCACCGGGGGACTCGCGGCCGCGGACTACGACGACATCACCGTGCACCGGAGCCCGCCGCCCGCGGTGGACGAGGTGCGCGAGATTCTCCGGCCTTCCTCAAATTGACTCGCCCCTTTGCCTGTGCGACGATGCGCCGCCCTTCAGGAGGCGTTATCCACTCGCTCACCATCGTCTTTCCCGCGTACAACGACGCCGGCACCATCGCCAGCATGGTCTTGAGCGCCCGACGAACGGCGCGCGGGCTCACGAGCGATTTCGAGATCCTCGTCGTGGACGACGGAAGCCGCGACGGCACCGGCTCGATCCTCGACGAGCTCGAGGCGCTGGTGCCGGAGCTCCGGGTGCTCCGGCACGGAGACAACCGCGGCTACGGCGCGGCGCTGCGAACGGGTTTCGACGCGGCGACGAAGGACCTCGTCTTCTACACGGACGGTGACGCGCAGTTCGACCCGCGGGAGCTTCCTGCTCTCGTCGATCGCCTTGCCCCGGGGGTCGACTACGTGAGCGGGTATCGGGAGAAGCGGGCGGATCCGCCCCTGCGGGTCCTCGTGGGAAACCCGTATCACTCGTTGGTGAGATTCGCCTTCGGACTTTCGCTTCGGGACATCGACTGCGACTTCCGGTTGTTCCGTCGCCAGGTGCTCGAGCGCTTCGAGCTCGAGGAAAGCGACGGGTCGATGTGCATCGAGCTCCTGAAGAAGCTCGAGGATTCCGGCTGCCGTTTCACCCAGGCTCCGGTCTCTCACTTTCCGCGGGTCTACGGCCGAAGCCAGTACTTCACGATCCGCGGAGTCCTGCGCTCCTACCTGCAGCTCTTCCGCTTGTGGACGCGGCTCGTGGTGCGGAAGAAGCATCTTCAGCCGGCGGTCGCGCCCATCGGGGGCCTCAGGCCGCAGGACGACTGATTCAGCGCATCAGGCTCTCGAACTCTAGGCCGGGCACCGTCGATCCGCGGCTTTCGGAGTACACTCCCCCCATGTCGATCCGAATCGGCATCGCGATGGCCGTGGTTCTCGCACAGGGCCCGCAGGAAGCCCGGCGTCTCTACCAACCCGAGGACGTGGATCGGGCTGCCTGGCTCGAGGTGCGCCGACAGGCGCAGGTGGACTCCGCCCGGGGTCTCGACGTCTTCCACGATTTCCGTTTCGAGGATCGGCTTGAGCAAAGCGGAATCACCTTCCGGAACGAAGTGACCGACGACTCGTCGCGGCACTACAAAGCAATCCACTACGACCATGGAAACGGAGTCGCCGTCGCCGATGTGGATCTGGACGGAAAGCTCGACCTCTATTTCACGAATCAGACGGGACCGAACGAGCTGTGGCGGAACCTGGGGGGCGGCCGGTTCGAGAACGCGACCGAGCGGGCAGGCATCGCGCTCGAGAGTCTCATCTCGGTCTCCGGCTCTTTCGCGGATATCGACAACGACGGCGACCCGGACCTCTACGTGACCACCGTGCGGCACGGGAACTACCTATTCGAGAACGACGGCACCGGGCGGTTCCGCGACATCACGGAGTCTTCGGGGACCGGCTACAACGGCCATTCCTCGACGCCCATATTCTTGGACTACGACCGGGACGGCCTCCTGGACCTCTACGTCTGCAACGTAGGTGTCTTCACCACTGACGTGGTGGGGGCGAAGGGATACTACGTGGGAGTGCTCGACGCCTTCGCCGGGCATCTGAAGCCTGAGCGCAGCGAGGAGAGTCTGCTTTTCCGGAACCTGGGAGACCGTAAGTTCCAGAACGTCACCCGCGAAGTCGGGCTCGAAGATCGCGCCTGGACAGGTGATGCGAGCCCGATGGATCTCAACGAAGACGGGTTTCCCGATCTGTACGTTCTCAACATGCAGGGAAACGACGAGTATTACGAGAACGTCGAGGGGAAGCGGTTCGAGAGGAAGAGCCGCGCCGTGTTTCCGAAGACCCCCTGGGGCTCCATGGGGATCGCCGCGTTCGACTTCGACAACGACGGCGACATCGACGTGATGCTGACGGACATGCACTCCGACATGAGCCAGGAGGTGGGTCCCGACCTCGAGAACACGAAGTCCCGGGTCCACTGGGAGGAAGACTTCCTTCAGAGCGGCGGGAACAGCATTCTCGGAAACGCCTTCTTTCGCAACGACGGCGGCATGAAGCTCACGGAGGTCTCGGACGCCCTCGGAGTCGAAACCTACTGGCCCTGGGGTCTCTCCGTGGGGGACCTCAACGCCGACGGCTTCGAGGACGTCTTCGTCACCGCGGGCATGAACTACCCCTTCCGCTATGGAATCAATACCGTGCTCCTGAACGCGCGGGGGGAGAAGTTCCATCACAGCGAGTTCCTCTTCGGGGTGGAGCCGCGAGAGCGCGGCATCTCCGGGTTCTCCTATTCGATCGACGCCGAGGGCGCCGACAAGGACCTCGCTCTCGTGGAGGCCTATGATCTCACGGGAGCGGTCGAGGTCTGGGGTGCGCGCGGAAGCCGGGGCTCGGTCATCTTCGATCTCGACGGCGATTTCGACCTCGACATCGTGACCAACGAGTTCAACGACGGGCCCATGGTTCTGGTGAGCGATCTGAGCGAGCGCCGGCGGGTTCGGGCGCTCTCGATCGTCCTTCGGGGGACGACCTCGAATCGATTCGGAGTCGGCGCCAAGGTGGTGGTGAGGGTTTCGGGGGCCGCCTACACGAAAGTCAACGACGGAAAGTCCGGCTACATAACGCAGAGCCTCCATCCACTCTACTTCGGGCTCGGCGAGGCTTCGAGCGTGGATCGCGTCGACGTCTTCTGGCCTACGGGAAAGAGGCAGACGCTGGAAGGGCCGATCGAGATCAACCGCACTCTCGAGATCCGGGAGCCGTGAGCTTAATCCTTCCGCTGCTCCTCGCCGCTTCGGGTTTCGTCGACGTGACCGACTCCGTCGGCCTCGATTTCCTCCACGACGTCGGAGACGAAGACCGTTTCTATTACCCCGCGATCATGGGCTCGGGCGTTGCCTTTCTCGACTACGACAACGATTCCGACCTCGACCTCTATCTCGTCCAGGCGGGGCGAAGGAAGTCCGACAGGCTCTTCCGCCAGGACGACGGCCGGTTCGCCGACGTGACCGACGCCGCCGGGATCCAGGAGAGGGGCTACGGCATGGGCGTCGCCGTCGGGGACGTGGACAACGATGGGAACGTCGACCTCTTCGTCACCAACGACGGCCCCAACGTTTTGTACCGCAACCTGGTGAACGGTCGCTTCCAGGACGTGACCGCCGCGTGGGGGATTGCGGGGAATTCCTGGTCGGCTTCGGCCGCCTTCTGCGACTATG
>DAISKN010000659.1:0-4133 GCA_036820975.1 Acidobacteriota bacterium
TATCTGCGGTTCGGAATGGTTTCCGCCAGACGCGCTCTCGCGGCGGCGGACGGGGCATTCGATCGCGCTCCGGGCAGAGAGGAGCGGGAGAGCGCGTCGGCGTTTCGAACCGAGCTCATCTGGAGGGAGTTCTATCTTTCGATCCTCTACCATTTTCCCGAGGTCCGCTCCCGGAGCTTCCGGCCGGAGACCCGCGACGTCGCCTGGCGCGACGACGAGGAAGACTTTCGCGCCTGGTGCGAGGGGAGGACGGGCTACCCCGTGGTCGACGCGGGGATGCGCCAGCTCTCCTCGACCGGGCTCATGCACAACCGGGCGCGCATGGTGACGGCGGCCTTTCTCACCAAGCATCTGCTCCTCGACTGGCGGCGCGGCGAGGAATGGTTCATGCGGCATCTCCTCGACGGAGACCCCGCGGCGAACAACGGCGGGTGGCAGTGGTCGGCGGGAACGGGAACCGATGCCGCGCCCTACTTCCGCATCTTCAACCCCACGCTCCAGGGGAAGCGCTTCGATCCCGGGGGCGCCTATGTTTCGCGCTTCGTTCCCGAGCTCGCGGGGACGAAGCCCTCGGAGATCCACGAGCCCAGGAATCCGATCGTGAGCCACACAACGGCACGGGTCCGGGCGCTCGCGGCGTTCAAATCCGCCCGCCAGCGCCGGTAGGAAGGCTGGGAAGAGGGGAATCGAGCGGATTGGACGTATCTCCGCTCGGATTCATGACGCCCTTGCGTTCTTCTTTTGCCGGTGATTAGCATCGAAGGGTGCTGTACCGCCTACAACAGCCGTCGCCGCCTCTTCGACCCTTCATCGAGAACCTCTGGTACCACGAGGGGGTGACCACCGATCACGCCCTGGACCGCCTCCTTCCCGACGGCGCCATCGAGCTCATCTTCGATCTCACCGACACTCCGAAGATCTGGTACGACTCCGAGACCCCGCGACGGATCCGGACGGTGCGCGAGAGCTGGCTCTCCGGCCAGCATCGCCGCTCCATCGTGATCGAGTCGGCGAAGAACTCCTGCATGATCGGAGCGCGGTTCCGCCCGGGCGGCCTCCATCCGTTCCTCGGCATGCCCGTCGCCGAGGTGAACGACTCCGTCGAGGAGACCGCCCTCCTTTGGGGGAGCGGGATCCGCGAGCTGCGAGAGCGCCTGCTGGCGGCGACTTCGGTCGACGAGCGCTTCCTCGTGCTCGACGGGGCGCTGGCCGAACGGGGACGGGGGAGACTCGATCCCGACGCGACTCTGGCCTACGTTCTCCATCGCCTGGTGGCCACTCCCGGAGAGACGGTGATTCGCTCTCTGGCCGAGGACGTGGGGCTCACTCAGAAGCGTCTGGTGCGCACATTCGAGGAGAAAGTCGGGCTGAAACCCAAGACCCTCTCGCGGGTCCTCCGGTTCCAGACGGTCTTGAAACGGCTCGAAAGAACTTCGCGCGTCTCCTGGAGCTTTCTCGCCC
Organism: Acidobacteriota bacterium; assembly: GCA_036820975.1. Classification (GTDB taxonomy): domain Bacteria; phylum Acidobacteriota; class Vicinamibacteria; order Marinacidobacterales; family SMYC01; genus DAISKN01. Next base: position 1,462 of record DAISKN010000659.1, read on the forward strand.
AGGAGGCGGGCTACTACGATCAGGCGCACTTCATCCGGGACTTCGAGTCGTTCTCGGGACTTTCGCCCTCGCGGTACCTCGTCGACCGAGGCGAGTTCCTGAACTTCGTGCCCCTGCGTTAGGGCGGTCGCGGAGATTTTTTACAATACTCGCCTTCCCCGCTCCCGCTATCCTCTGCGCCGTCTCGGTTCGAATCGGGAGGGATTCATGAGTGGTGAAATCAACTATCTCGCGGTCGTGGCCGCGGCGGCCTCGACGTTCCTCATCGGCGGGCTCTGGTACTCGCCGCTCCTCTTCTACAAACCCTGGATGAAAGCGAACGGGTTCGGCGAGAACGACGTCAAGGGCGGCCAGGGGAAGATCTTCGGGCTCGCGTTCCTGTTCTCGCTGGTGATGGCGGCGAACCTGGCGGCGTTTCTCGCGGGGCCGGACACGACCGTCTCCTGGGGCGCGACCGCGGGGCTGCTCGCCGGTCTCGGGTGGGTCGCGCTCGGGATCGCGATCGTCGCGCTCTTCGAGCACCGGCCCTGGAGCTACATTCTCGTGAACGGCGGCTACTTCGTGGTCGCCTTCACGGTGATGGGCGCGATTCTCGGCGCCTGGAGGTGACGCTCCATCCCGCTTACGGATCGCCGCCCTTGTGAAACGGGCCCTCGATCCGGATGCTCTTCACCGAGGCCGCGTCCATCTCCGCGTCGCCCGCGGGAACGCCGTTGCTCCGGAACATGTAGGCCACGATATCCACGTACTGCTGGCGCTTGAGGCTCCCGGGATTGTCCTGCGGCATCGTGGCGCGGATGTGCTCGATCAGGTCGTGCGCCGTCTGACCCTCCCAGCCCTCCATGTAGGAGCCGTCGCCGAATTCCTCGGGCTGGTGGCAGCTCGAGCAGGTGTCTTCGAACAACCCGGCGCCGCGATCGGCCTGCTCGCCGGTGTAGACCCCGCTCTGGACCGAGCGAATCTCCTCCTCCTGAGCGGAAGCGAGAAGCACCGTCAACGGGAGCGCGCCCACGAGAAAGAGATTTCCTCTCATGATCGAGGTGCAAGAATAGCACAGCCTCAGGGAACGTCGGCGGCGACGGAGCTGAGATCCTTCACCTCCGTTGTCTCCTCCCGGAGGTCCGACACCGCCCAACCACCCTCGACCTGGATCATCTCCACGTGCTGGCGGGTTTGAGCCACGCGGCGGTTTCCGAACGGACCCGACTCCGAGAACTTCTGGAAATGCACCGCCTCGACGACCACAAGGGCGACGCTTCCGTCGTCCCGCCGTTCGGCCGACTCGAGCCGATAGCCGACGTCGACGATGCTGCCCTCGATTCCCGCGAAGCGCGCATCCCCCCGTCGCGCGCGGACTTCAGCCGACGCCTGGTCGACGTAGCTCCGGTACGCCCGGGCCATCGGACCGAAATAATCGAGGCCCTCGCGAACGACGGTAGCGACCGCGAAGAGACCGACCAGCCACCAGAGCTTCTTCACGGGAGCGCTCGAGCCCCGTCAATAGGGCGCTTCCACGGCGAACACCTCGCCGTTCTCGGTGCCTACGTAGATAAGCCCGTTGGAGATGTCGAACGAGGGGGCGCCGACTCCGGGCATGCGTCCGCGAGTGAGCGTCACGGTTCTGCCGGTTCCGCTGCTCGCCTCGAGCTGGAACAGCTGGCCGTTGCTGGAGCCGACCCAGAGGAACTCCCGTCCCGGCGGGTACGCGGGGATGGAAGCGCCGGGAACCCCGACGACCCAATCGGGGGCGGCGCGGGTTCCCGCGTCGGTGACCCGATGCACGTCGTCTTGAGTCGAGAGGTAGATCTCGGTACCGACCACGTTGGGGAAGACGAACCCTTTCACCGTCCCGCCGGCGTCATAGGAGAAGCCGGACCCCGCGCCGCTCTTGACGTCGAGGGCCAGGACGACTCCGGCGTCGGTCGCGACGTAGAGATCGGCTCCCCTCTGGACGGGGCTTCCCGAGATGCTTCCCACGGGCGTCGACCAGATCTTCCCTCCGGTGAGGAGATCGACCGCCCAGACCGTGTCGGCGCCCACTTCGAACTCGTGGCTCGCGAAGTAGGCCGCCTTGTTGGCGTAGTCGATGGTGGGCCCGCCGGCGATGATGCCGATGCTGGAACCGTTCGGATCGTCGAAGCCCCAGACGAGATTTCCGTCCCGGGTATCGAGGGCCACGATCCCGTTCCTGGCTCCGGCATTTCGGGTCCCGAAATAGACGAGGTCGTCCGGTCCGGAGGAGAAGATCGAGAAAAAGCCGCCGGGCGCCCCGGTGAGCATCCCGTAGTCCGCCGATCTCCAGAGGAACCTGCCGGTGTCGGCGTTGAAGCAGTTGAGAAACCCGTCCTGCGTGGTGATGAACGTCGCGCTGTGGCCGTCGAACGGGCCGGTCGCGGGAACCACCGACGGCCGGTGCTGAGCGACGTCGCTCAGATGGAACGGCAGAGAGCCCGTCGCCCAGCCTCCTCCGTCGGGCCCTCGCTCCAGCGGATAGAGAGTCTTGTCGTTCGAGAGCACCAGGAGAACCGAACCGATGCCCGGCGGAGACATCGACGTCGCGGGTTGCCTCGTGAAGCGCGCGTCGAGCTCCAAGGCGTGCGCCGAGGATTGCGGCGCGCGCCTCACGCTCCCGGGCGGCGGCGTCTTCTGCAGCGTGGCCTGCGAGAAGGCGT